>CALWRL010000013.1 GCA_944383945.1 uncultured Clostridia bacterium | reverse complement strand
CTTGGAATATTTCTTACAAAAGAAACGATAATAACAATATGCAGTATGGAATCAGATATTATTGAAGATTTTATATTGTTTGTTATTCCATCTTGTCCAATAAAATAATTCTGTCCGCCAAGCGAAACAACAATTGGTTTGTTAACTCTCAATCTAATTTCATTTAACTGAGTATAGTTAACTTTTTCAAATATCGCACGATATAAATTAGACGGAAAAATATTGCTAAAAATTTTTAACTCATTGTTTTCTTGCATCATACTGTAAAATATTTTTTATGTTTAAAAAAAAACCTGCGAACTTTAGCAAATTTCGCAGATTTTTGTTTTAAAAACAATTTTTATTTATTTAATTCTTTCCATGTAAGTTCCTGTTCTTGTGTCAACCCTAATTCTATCACCTTGGTTAACAAAAAGTGGAACAGTAAGAGTGTAACCTGTTTCAAGTTTTGCTGGTTTGTAACCTGCTTTTGATGTGTCGCCTTGAATTCCCGGTTCACAATCTGTAATTGTTAATTCAACAAACAATGGTGGCTCAACAGAAAATGCGGAACCTTTGTAAAATTGAATTGTTGCCATCATGTTTTCTGTTATGAAATTAAGAGCATCTTCAACTTGGCTTTTGTTAAGAGGAATTTGGTCGTATGTTTCCATGTCCATAAAGTAATAAATTTCGCCTTCATTGTAAAGATATTGCATTTCTTTTCTTTCAATAACTGCAACTTGAAATTTATCCAATGGGTTAAAAGTTCTTTCTTGAACTTGCCCTGTTATAATATTTTTAATTTTCGCCCTAACAAATGGCGAACCTTTTCCTGGTTTAACATGAAGGAAATCAACAACTAAATATATGTTTCCTTCCATTTCAAAAGTAACACCTTTCCTAAAATCTCCTGCTGTAATCATATTTTCTCCTTAAAATAAATATCTATAAAATATTATCATAAACTAATTGCGTTGTAAAGTAAAAATTTAAATTTTTTCATATATTTCTTTCATGTATAATGCATCTTTTGTCATGTTTGAATGAGATTCGCAAATGATTGTTGGCGTTAAATCAAGTTCTTTAATAACTCTTGCTAACGGCTCGAAATATGGGCCATATTCACCATTTCCAAAATCTAAATGTTTAATTTCGCCCTTTGCACCAAATTGAATTTGCGAAAAATGAATATGGCAACTTTTCGCTCTTTCTCCAAGTTTTTCTAATGCATAGGTAAAAACTTCCTTGTAATCTTCATAACTTCCGAAGTTTCCTAAATTTAAAGAATAAATATGTCCAAAATCAAAAGTTGGAACGAAAATTTTATCAATTGTGCATAAGTCAACAATTTCTTTATATGTTCCAATTTGAAGGGTTTTGCCCATTGTTTCTGGACAAAGAAACATATCCTCAAATCCGTTTTCATAAACTTTTTTTGCCAAAATTTTAAGTCTTTGCCTTGTTAATTCAAGCGCTCTTTCCCTTGTTAACTTGCCTTGCGATGCTGGATGAAAAACCAAATGTTTCCCATTCATAAGTTTTAACATTTTTAATCCTGTTAGAACATAGTTATAGGACTTTTCAACCATCTCATCACTTTCGTTTGCAAAATTAATAAAATATGGCGCATGAACGCTGATTGTAACATTGTTTTCTGTTGCTTGCTCACCTAACTGTTTAGCTTTTTCTTCCCCCATTGTGTAGCCACGGCCAAAAGAATATTCATAAGCGTTAAGACCTAAACTAGAAAGCCACTTAGGCGCTTGCAAACTTGTTTTATATCCCAAATCATAAAACCACTTACTGTTGCCAGATGGGCCAAACTTTATTTCCTCCATTATTCCTCCATTAAAAAAGTTTTAATTTTCAAACAACCATCAGAATTAATTTTACAAATTCCAATGTAAACATCATTGCAAAACAAATTAAATTCTCCAACATCAAATTTAGTTAAAAAAACATTTTTTCCATTTAACAAATCTTTTAATTGTTCTTTCTCTATGCTTATTTTTTCTAAATCAACAACATCATAAGGTGGAATAACTTTATAATTTCCATTTTTTATATCTTCTAGCGTATATGATTCAGAATAATCAAAATTTCCACATTTCGTGCGTGTTATACTAAGCATAGTACCACATGTTGATAATTTGTTTGCAACATCTCTGCATAAACTTCTTATATAAGTTCCTGCTCCGCATGTTATTTCAAACTCATATAATGTGTTTTTAAAACATTCTACAGCTTGTCTGTTCTCATCATTTTCTAAATCATGAAATTTTAAAAATCTATTTAGCAATATCTCTTTTTCACAGTCTAAAATTTCTTTTGAAATTTTAAAAGAAATAATTTCAACTTCCTTTTCTTTTAACACAACATTTTCGCCCTTCCTTGCAAACTCATAGGCATTTTTACCATTAACTTTTTTCGATGAATATGCTGGTGGCAATTGATTATATTTTCCAATAAAAAATTTTAAAGCGTTTTCTATTTCTAATTTTGTTGGAAAGTAATTTTTAAGATTTATTACTTTACCTTCACAATCTAATGTATCGGTTTCAAAACCGAAACAAAAAACTGCACGATAAGTTTTTGTTTTAGATAAAAAAATATCAAAAAGTTTTGTAGATTTGCCAAGAGTAACAGGTAGAACTCCTTCTCCTAAAACATCAAGAGTTCCCAAATGCCCAGCTTTTTTAGAATTGGTTATTTTTTTTACTATGTTAACAACAGAATTGCAACTTATGCCAACCGGTTTGTTAACAACGATTACCCCGTTCAAAATCTCCTCCAAATTATTTTAATTTTAAATCTACAGCTTCAATTTCTTTTAAACATTCTTTTATTAGTTTTTTAAACTCTTTTTTAAAGTTTCCATATAAACTGCATCCCCCAGCGTTTTTATGACCGCCGCCGCCAAAAACAGAACATACTTTATTAACGTCATACTCACTAACAGACCTTAAACTTAAACGATATTCACCTTTTTTTCTTTCCTTAATAACTATGTTGATTTTTGAATCTCCAGAATTGCATATTATATGCATAAAACTTGAAACATCGCTTGATTTAACATTTAATTTTTTAAGTAAATTTAAACTCATGTAAAAATAAGAAATGCCTTTATAATATTTTAAATTTTTAGCCATATATGAAATTAATTTTAGTTGATTTTTTGTTTTATTTTTATGTAGCCAAAGATTAACCAAATTATGGTCTGCCCCCAATTCTATTAATTTGCCAGCGAATATATGCGTTTTTGCTGATATGTTGGAGTTAGAAAAACGGTTTGTGTCAGAACTTATTGCTGCAAAAAGACAAGTTGCAACATCTTGTGAAATTTCCAAACCCAATTCAATGAACAATTCAAAAAGAGCCTCCCCACAAGAAGAATAGGGTTTTACATAATTTATCTTTGCATAATTAGTGTTGCTGATATGATGGTCTATATTAATTGTTTCTTCAAAGTTTTTAAAATCTGTTTCATATTTTCCAAGACGCCCTAATGTTGATGTATCCAAAGAAATTAATAAATCATATTTACTAAAATCAACATGATTTTCTAATTCCAATTCTTTTTTTAATGATGAATTATTTATTGAATTTTCAAGTTTGTTTAAATTTTCAATTCCTTTCAAAAAACCATATTTTTCAGGTACATCGCTATCACAAAAAAGATCAACATTTTTTCCCTTTTCAGTTAAAAAGTTATACAATGCCAACATGCACCCTATTCCATCGCAGTCGCAACTTACATGTGTAAATAATGCTATTCTATTTGCATTGTTAATTTTATCTTTAATTTCATAAAAAATTTTTTCCATGTTTTCCTCTTTTCTGTTTCTAGTTTATACCAAAAAACTATAAAATTCAACTATATTTTATAAAAGTAAAAAAAATTTTAATAAAATAGTTGACAAATATTAAATCATGTATTATTATAATCCCAAGCCTTGTGTTTCATCGCGGGATAGAGCAGCTAGGTAGCTCGTCGGGCTCATAACCCGAAGGTCGAAGGTTCGAATCCTTCTCCCGCAACCAATTGCTTTTTAAAAAAGCAAAAAACCTTGTACGGAAGGTTTAACAAATTTGGCGACGTAGCTCAGTTGGCTAGAGCGTTCGGTTCATACCCGAAAGGTCGAAGGTTCGAATCTTTCCGTCGCTACCAAAGTTGGTCCCGTGGTCAAGTGGTTAAGACACCGCCCTTTCACGGCGGTATCATGGGTTCGAATCCCGTCGGGATCACCACTCTAACTCAACCTTTGTGTTGAGTTTTTTCTTTTGATATAAAAAATTGTAAAACGTTTTTTGTTTTATAATGCCTTTTCTTTATTTTGGACAATTTCAAGCACATTAACAGCATCGCTTAAAAAATTAAACGGACCTTGCGTTTTATTAATATGAAAATGTCCACAAAACCATTTTTCAAAAACTATGTTTTGTTTAACAATTTCTAAAAATTTTTCTGTTCTGTTTTCAGCAACAAAATCAAGATCAAAAAGTGCTTCTTCTGGCATAACTGAAAGCGGGCAAGTATGGGATAGAACATAGTTATATTTTTTGCCTTTTATATTTATAAAAATTTGTTCCATTTCTTGTTTTGTTAATTCCTCGTTTTCCCAATAAGGATAACCCTTTCTCAAGCGATAGTCTTTGTCAATTGAAAAAGCCCCTCCTATTACAAGAAATTTTTTCTCATCAATTGTTAAAACTTCCCCATTTTGAACAAAATAAATTCCATTGCTTTTCTTTGAATTTGCCCCAAAAATTTTTGAATTTTCTCCGTGCATCTCTTTAAAAGGAACATCGTGGTTCCCCTGAACACAAATTATTGTTGCCGGAATTTTTTCTCGCAAACGCTTTTGAACCTTATCATCCCAAGGAGAAATTTTAGGCTTAGTGTAGAATGAATGAAACTCTAAGCCAGAATCTCCAAGCAAAATCAAGATATCTTGTTCTTTTAAATTGTAGCCTTCAATTCTATCAAAAAGGTCGCCAATATCTCCGTGAATATCTCCTGTTAAATAAACTTTTCTCATAAAATCTCCTTATTTGTAATATTAACATATAAATTTTTGCGTGTAAATTCTATAAAAAATTTTTAAATCTAGTATTTTGTGCTATACTAAAAAAGAATGATAAAAGTTAGAAATAAGGAACACAGCATAAATCTAATTAAACAAATGGGACTTAATTCAATGCCCCAAACAGTTTTAAACAAAACTGATGTTGAAAGCATTGAAAAATTTTTTAAAAAATATCCCTCTAGCGAATATATAATCAGAGATATATTTTCTCCAATGGGAAAATATAAATTTGTTAAAGATTATGATGAATGCATGAATTATCTTTCAACAATTTCTGCAGACAAATTTTGCATTTCCGTTTCATTTAGAACAATTCCAAATAGAATTTTGCTTGGCGACATTTTCGTTAAAGACAACATGGTAACTCTTAACGCCAGCACAAGTGAAACTGCAAACCACAGAAATATTTACGACTCTCATCAAATAATGCTAAATTGCGAACTTTTTGACGATAAACTTTGGGATGTTGCAGGCTTTGAAAAATTAATTGATTACATTCACAAATATAATTTATATGAAGTTATTGTTGAATTTGCAATTTTCAAAAATAAAGTTGGAGTTAAAAACGATAATGTTGTTATAATAGAATTGAGAAGCGATTATTAATAATAATTACTCATTTAATAATTTAAAAGGCAAATTTAATTTGTCTTTTTTTTACCCAATTAAATAATTTAGCCAAAATAGAATAAAAAATTTTTAATAGGAAAAAATACCTTGAAGAAATATTTCGAGGTGTATATAAATGGCAAATATAGTTGCAGTAACGGGAGTTAACACATCTAAACTTCCAAAACTGAAAAACACTGAATTAATTGAGTTATTAAAAAAGGTTAAACAAGGAGATGAATTTGCTAGGGACGAATTTATAATTGCTAATTTACGACTTGTTTTAAGCGTTGTTCAAAGGTTTTGTTCTAACAAAGGCAAGGCAGACGATATGTTTCAAGTTGGTTGCGTCGGTTTAATTAAAGCAATGGAAAACTTTAATATGGACTTAAATGTTAAGTTTTCAACATATGCAGTTCCAATGATTATTGGAGAGATAAGACGCTTTTTAAGGGACAACACACCCGTTCGTGTAACAAGAAGTTTAAGAGATATTGCATATAAAGCGCTTCAATCAAGAGAAAAATTAACACTTTTAAATAACACCGATCCAACCTTAAACGAAATAGCAGAAGACATGAATGAAGATGTTAAAAATGTTTCTTTCGCCCTTGATGCAATATCCGACACAGTTTCACTTTCTGACGCCGTTTACACTTCAAAGGGTGAAAATATAAGAATAATGGATCAAATTGCCGACACAAAAAACGATGTAGAATCTATAATAGAAAAATTTGCTTTAAAAGATGCCCTTCAAAATCTTTCAGATAGAGAAAAAGAAATTATAATGCTTAGGTATTACATTGGAAAAACTCAAATGGAAGTTAGCAAAGAAATTGGAATGTCGCAAGCGCAAGTAAGCAGATTAGAGAAAAATGCACTTGAAAACATTAGAAAGAAAATAACATGATAAAAAAACAGGCTTTTGCCTGTTCTTTTTATAATTGAAAGTCATTTAAACTTTGTGATTTTCTTTGAGCTTGTCTTTTAGATTGTAATGCTCTAATTTCATTTAATTCATTGTAATAATTATTTATGTTTCTTTCACAATTAGAAATTTTTTGTTTAATTTTTTTTTTTAGAATTGCGTCTATACTCATATTAGTGTAAAGTTCTGCCAAACGGTCTCTTTCTTTTTCATTTTTAACAATTTGATATTCGCAATAATATGGTTGATAGAAAAAACTAGTTAACAATTTAACAAATTCACCAGATAAATTATTGCAACCTGTCCCCTTGTTATAAACCTTAAATTTATTTGCAAAATCATCAAAAAATTCATAATGACCAATTTTTAAATTGTTTTCTTTTACTAATTGATTAACATCAAAATCTTCAACTAAATCATCATTTATTTTTTCATAAGTTAAAATTTCAAGCGAAACTTTGCCATTAATTACATTCTTTCTGGCTTTATAAATTAGACTGTTAGGAAAAAGCTCGCAATCTATTAATCTCTTTTCATCTATTTTTTTTATCCATTTAGTAGACATTTATTTCTCCTTTATTTCATTAGAGGGAATAAAACAACATCTCTAACAGAAGGTTGATTAAACATAACAACCATCAATCTATCTAGCCCAAAGCCTAAACCACTGATAGGTGGCATTCCGTGTTCCATAGCTAAAAGGAAATCTTCGTCCAAATCCATAGCCTCGTCATCGCCCGCTTTTTTAGCAATTAACTGTTGTTCAAAAGCCTCGCGCTGAACGATAGGATCAACAAGTTCGGAATAAGCTTTGCAAAGTTCGCTTCCGATAGCTAAAACTTGGAACATATCAATAATTCTATTGTCCTTATCATTTCTTCTTGCCAAAGGAACTAAACAAGCAGGATAATTATATAAAACTGTTGGTTGAATTAAATTAACTCTAATTTTTCTTTTGTAAATAAAATCAATAACTGCGCTAAGAGACTTAACATCTTTAAAATCTTCTTCTTCAAACAAGCCGGTTTCAACAACTTTTTTAACTAATTCATCTCTAGAATTAATACTCAAAAAGTCAAACCCTAAAATCTCTTTCATTTTTGCGGTGTAATCAACTCTGTCCCACTGCTTGCCAAAATCTAAAACATGGCCTTCATATTCTAGTGTTGTTGTTCCAACAACTTCCATTAAAAGTTCTTTTATAAAGTTTTCAAAGAATTTAACATTGTCTTCAAAATTCCAATATGCTGCATACCATTCACAAACAGTGAACTCTTGAAGATGCTGTTGATCCATTCCTTCATTTCTAAAAACTTTACCAATTTCAAAAACTTTATCAAACCCTGCACATATAACTTCTTTCAAAGCAATTTCAGGAGCAATTCTTAAATTTAAAATTTTGTTAAGCGCATTATTTTTAGTGTAAAAAGGTTTTGCACTAGCGCCACAAACAGCATTTTGCAAAATTGGAGTTTCAACTTCAAGAAAGCCATGTTCTTCAAGATATTTTCTAATAAAAGCTGTCATTTTGCTTCTACCAAGCATTACCCTTCTGCTTTCTTCATTTGAGATTAAATCCAAATATCTTTGTCTATATTTTTGTTCTAAATCTGTTAATCCGTGGAATTTCTCAGGTAAAGGTCTCATTGCTTTGCTTAAAAGAACAACTTTTTTAGCTCTAACGGTTATCTCGCCTGTTTGAGTAAAATAAATTTCACCACAAACACCAACAAAATCGCCAATATCAATGAGCTTTTTATAAAATTCATAATCTTCTTCATTTATCTCATTTCTACCAACGCTAATTTGAATTGAAGCCTCAACATCTTGAATTTTCATAAAGCCAAATTTACCCATTATTCTTCTAAAAATAATTCTTCCAGCAACTTTAACCTCGGTTCCTTCAGAAAGTTGCCTTGCTTGCAAAATGCTATTGGTTTTTTCAAATTTATCTGCATAAGGTATTATGTTGTTTTCTTTTAAAAATTCAATTTTTGCCTTTCTAATATCAAATTCTGTTGAAAGTCCGTTTAATTTATCGTTTAATAATGTTAAATCCATGTAATCTCCTAATGAAAAAAATTATAACAAAATTAAAAAATATGTCAACTTTTTTAGCAAAAATGTTTTGTTAAATAGATATATTATGTTAATATAAATGCATAGGAGTCGATAAATGCAACAGTATGTTTTCCCAGCAATTTTTATCAAAGAAGAAGATAATTCTTACACTGCTTTTATCCCAGATTTAAATTTAACATCTGAGGGTGAAACAATTGAAGAAGCATATCTTTATATTCAAGATTACTTATCAATTTATTGTTCTTATGTAAACAAAATGAACGAAGAAGAAAGTTTAATTCCAACCAAATTTGAAAAAATTGCGGAAAATTTTAATTCTAAAATAGTTATGCTTGTAGATGCATTTGTTAAATAATGATTTTAACTAAAATAAAAACACTATTTTATAGTGTTTTTTTATATCCAATATTTTTTATCTAAAGAACGATATTGAATTGCTTCAGCTATATGCTCAACCTTAATATCTTTCCTACAATCTAAATCGGCAATGGTTCTTGCAACCTTTAAAATTCTATTATGAGCTCTAGCAGATAATTTTAAAGTTTGAAAAGCATTTTTCAATAATTCCTCGCTTTCCTTATCTAGCTTACAATATTGATTACACAATTTAACAGACATGCTAGCATTTGAATAACACTTTTCATCTTTAAATCTTTCTAGTTGAATTTTTCTAGCAGAATCAACTCTCTCTTTTATAACCTTTGAAGGCTCTTCATCGGTAGATTTGCTTGTTAATTCATCGTAAGTAACATTATCAACTTCAATGTGTATATCAACCCTATCCATAAGTGGGCCAGACAATTTACCTAAATACTTGTGAATTTGACTTTGTGTGCATTTGCACTCACCATCTTTCGAGCCATAATGTCCGCATGGACATGGATTCATGCTAGCAATTAATGTGAAGTTTGCAGGATAGGTTATTGTTTGTTCTGCCCTTGCAACTGTTATAACTCCGTCCTCAAGAGGTTGACGCAACGCCTCTATTGCCCCACGACTATATTCTGGCATTTCATCTAAAAACAAAACGCCATTGTGTGCCAAACTGATTTCGCCAGGTTTAGAGTGTCTTCCACCTCCGGTTAAGCTAACAAGCGATGCAGTGTGGTGAGGGCTTCTAAATGGTCTGTTACATAAAATTCCCTCTTTATTATCAAGCGTTCCCGCAACGCTATGTATTTTTGTTACTTCTAATGCTTCTTCAAATGTTAAATTTGGAAGAATTGTTGGAAAACACTTTGCAAGCATTGTTTTACCGCTACCTGGTGGGCCTATCATCAAAACATTATGTCCGCCTGCTGCAGCAATTTCCATAGCTCTTTTAGCACTTGCTTGCCCCTTAACATACTTGAAATCTAAAGGTTGTTGATGTTCACTAGAAAAAATTTGATAACTTCTCGTTAAAACTTTTTCTATGTTAATTTCTTTTGTTAAAAATTGACTAGCTTCTTTTAAAGACTTAACAGGATAAACATTAATTCCTTCTATAAAACTCGCTTCTTTTTGATTGTCAAAAGGTATAATAAAATCTTTAAAACCTTGATTTCTTGCTGATATTAATATTGGAAGAACTCCGTTAACTCTTCTAACCCCACCATCAAGCGATAATTCCCCAATAAAAATTTTATCTTTAACAGTTTCAACAGGAATTTGATTTGTTGCGCTTAAAATGCCAATTGCTATTGATAAATCAAACAACGGCCCTTCTTTTTTTGTGTCAGCTGGCGCTAAGTTTACTGTTATTCTATTAATAGGATATTCAAACCCAGAATTTTTAATTGCTAGTTTAACTCTTTCTTTGCTTTCTTTAATTGCAGTGTCCCCAAGCCCAACAATTTCAAAATTTGGCAATCCAATAGAAATATCAATTTCGCTTGTAACTAAATATCCATCAATTCCGCATAACCCATAACTATAAACTTTCGACAACATATACAATCACCTTACTTTAACTTTTGTTAATAAACACATTATATATAAAAAATTTTTTGTATCAAAATAAAATATTAATCTTTCTATTTTTAAAAATAAAATAAATTTTTTATTAATTTTTTGATAAAACACTTGTTTTTAATTTAATAATATGGTATATATATCAATAGCTTCGAGCGGTCCGCTGATATTTTGTCATGAACGCTATGTTTAGTAAGGAGGAAAAGCTATGAATATTATCGACACAATTGAAAGCGAAAATTTAAGGAAAAATGAAATTGCTCCTTTTAACATTGGCGACACTGTTAAAGTTTTCGTTAAAATTAAAGAAGGAGATAAAGAGCGTCTTCAAGCGTATGAAGGTGTTGTGATTGCAAAACGCAATGGTTCTGTTCGCGAAACATTTACTGTTAGAAGAATTTCTTATGGTGTTGGCGTTGAAAGAACTTTCCCATACCACAGCCCTCTTATCGACCATGTTGAAGTAACTCGTAAAGGAAGAGCTAGAAGAGCAAAATTGTATTACCTTCGTGATTTAACCGGTAAAAAAGCAAAAACAAAAGCTGCAAAAGAATAAAAAAAACCTGCAATTGATGCAGGTTTTTTATTTTATTTGTTTTTAGTAATTTTCCAAAATATCGTTTAAGAAAATAACATCAGATGTTGTAATAATACCAATAGGCGTTTCGTTAAGGGTTCCACTTTTGGTAATTAAAACAGATAAAAGTTTTCTATTCCTATTAAACAAATTTAAAACTTGTTCTATTGTTGCATCTTTGGAAACAACTTCGTAGTTTTTATAAGGAACAGGTTCCAACAAAACTTCTTCAATTGTTGTTCTATTTATATAAGAATCTATATTTTCGCTTTTAACAATTTGTCTACCCAGAGAATCTAATATTCTTTGCCCATTTGCAACGCCAATAAGCCCTCCACTTTTGTACACAGGTATGTTGCTGTATTCAGATGTTGCAATTAACTTTATAACATCTCTGAAAGAAACATCATTTTGAACGCACAAAACATTTCTATCCATAATTGCATCAATAGCTTTAGGTGGCGTTGTTAACAATTCGGCAATGTGTTCAATTTTTTCAACCACATCATCATGTGGTTCTGCAATAACAAAATTTTCATTACTGTTATGGATAATTGCATTGCGAAGACGGCCATAATCAACTAAATCATCCTCATATTTCCTAACAATAAAATTAATAGGAACTGCTTTTCTAACAATTTCAGAAAAACTCATGCTTCGTTTAAAATTGTGTTGAACTCTAATTGCATAATCAATAGAGTTATACGCACTAATGAACCGTTTTGCATTTGTTTGAACCTTATTCATTTTTCTCCTTGTAATGCCGATAAATAAACTAGGCAACTAATAATAGTTTACCTTATTTCATTTATTTTATCTGTTTAAAGTTTTTCTTACTCAGCAGAAGCTTCTGCTTTTTCAAAAGCTTTTAAGATTTCAGAAATAACTTGTTCACGAGTTTCTGTGTTAATTGGGTGAACAATATCCCTATATTCGCCATCTGGGGTTTTTCTACTTGGCATAGAAATGAAATACCCTTCTTTTCCTTCAATGATTTTAATGTCATGAACAACAAAGCATTCATCAATTGTTATGGAAGCAACCCCTTTTAATTTGCTACCATCTTTTTCAACAAGTCTAACTCTTACGTCTGTGATTTTCAAATTTTTATCCTTCCTTTTTTTATTTTAACTTAATTAACACAGCAAGCCGGCTATTTAAGTCACTTATATATTAACATTTAAGATTAATTTTTCAAAACAATTTTTAACATCATTTCATAATAATTAATATGGCTAAAAGAATCTATTTTATCGGTATTGGGGGAATAAGTATGAGTTCCCTTGCTGTTTTTTATGCAGTAAAAGGCAATGTTGTAGAAGGAAGCGACATATCTCAATGTGAAAATTTAAAAGAATTAACCACTTTTGGAATAAAGTACAACATTGGACATTATGAAAAGAACATAAAAAAATTTAATCCAAACATTGTGGTAATAAACTGCGCAATTAATGAAGAAAATCCCGAGCTAAAATGGGCAATCAAAAAAAATAAAAAAATTATTTCAAGAGCAGAAGCACTTGGAAAATTATGCAAAGATTTTAAAAATGTTATAGCAATTAGCGGAACTCACGGTAAAACAACAACATCTGCTCTACTATCCGAAATTTTTATTAAAGCAAACACAAAACCAACAATTCATGTTGGTGGAATATTAAAAAGTTGTGGAAGCAATTTTTTAATTGGAGATAGAAAATATTTTATTACAGAAGCATGCGAATACAAAAACAGTTTTTTAAGCTTAAAACCATCCTTTGGCGTTGTTTTAAACATAGAACCAGATCATTTAGATTTTTTTAAAAACATAACTGAAATAAAAAAAAGTTTTAACCTTTTTTTAAATTCTTCTAAAACTCAAATGTTTAAAAAAGATGATTTTTCCTACATTGTGAAATCAAAACAGAAAACAACAATTTTTTCTGCTAAAAATGTAAATAAAAATGAACAAGGTTATTATTTTGATTTTTACAAAAATGAAATGATGATTGCAAGAATTCAAACAAATTTTTCAGGCTTGTATAATGTTAAAAATTCATTGGTTGCATGCGCCATTGCAAACCATTATAAAATAAAAACAAACATAATTAAACAGGCCGTAAAAAATTTTAAAGGCGTTAAAAGGCGTTATGAAAGAATAACCAAAATTTCTGGCGCGGTTGTAATTCATGATTATGCTCATCACCCAACAGAAATAAAAAAAGTAATTGAACAGTCTAAAAGATATGGCAAAGTGCTAACGGTTTTTCAACCACACACTTTTTCAAGAACAAAAAAATTAATGAAAGATTTTTTAAACTGTTTTAATCAATCAAACTCCTTGCTTATAATAAAAACTTATCCTGCAAGAGAAAATGAAATAAAAGGCGAAACTGCAAAAGATTTGTTTAAAAATATTATTAATAAAAATAAGAAATTGCTTATCATAAAAAAAGAAAAAAATATATTGAAAAATACAAAGAATAAATATATTCAATATCAACAAAAAAGCGTATTAAACATTAAAAATTTAAAAACAATTAATCAAGAAAAAATTAAAAAAATTTATTTGAAAAACATTTCATATAGCAACGATTTTTCATCCGCAAAAGAATATATTCTAAAAAATGCAAAAAATTATGATTGTATTTTAATTTTAGGTGCAGGAAATGTTGACGAACTTGCTTATATGTTAAAGAAATATAAAAAATAATACTATAATATTTGACAAATCAATTTTTTTTGTTAGAATATAACCTAATGAGTTTATTTAAAAAAAATAAAAATTCCAATAAGTTAAAAGAAGTTAATCCAGAGCAAATTGCGTCTAGTAAAAATTTATAAAAAAAACAAGAAAAATATGAACAACTTTCACTAGATTCAACTGAAAACAACATAGATATTTTAGAAAACAACC
>CALWRL010000012.1 GCA_944383945.1 uncultured Clostridia bacterium | reverse complement strand
ACACATAACAACAATGACAAGACTAAAAAACTTTTTGTTAAATTTCATTAAATCACCTCAATAAATTTTGTGAAAACTTTTTTGAAGTTTTTATTAACTTTCATTGCTTCTTTAATTTCAAAATCTGCATCTTTGTTTACTATTGTTTTTACAATAATAGAATCACCAAGTATATCACAGTTTAAATCATCTATTGCTCCGCTTTTGCTTGCATCAAGTGCAGCAGAAAGTTGAATTAAAACGCCAACTTTTTTAACAGCAACTGAATCTTCTTCACTGACAATACTTGCGTATTTTACCCATTCTGACAAATTAAAATTGTCCAAATCTTGCAATTTGCATGCAAATGCCCCAAGCAATATATCTTTTTGTGTTGCGCCTTTAATTTTAGAATTTAATATTACTTCAAATGAATTTTTTACGGCGTTATCAAAATTAATTCTTTTCCCACAATCATATAAATAACCTGCTATTCTAAGAGGTTTTATATAATTTCTTGGTAGCCTATGAACAACTTTTAATTGTTTAAACACATTAATTGACAAATCGTAAACTTTACTATTATTTGAATTTGGGTTGTTAAAAAATGCGTTAATGTTTTCCAAACTGTATATAAACATATCGCTAAGAGGGCGATCGTTTATTGATGGAATAACTGTTGTTGAAATATAACCATCAATAAGTTTATCTGAACTTATTGTTACCTTTTGCATTTTTAATGCTTTAAGAAATAAATTAAAAAGTATTGCCCCTGCATAAATTTTATCTGCACTTTCAGAGCTTATTCCTTTTATTTTTTTTGTGCTATCTAACCCTAAACTTTCAACCAAAGAATAAACATTGTTGAATGTTTCGGTTGTTAAAACATAGTTGTTTTCTAAATCTAACGGATATTTTGTTGCTTTTCTTGAAATTTTTCCAAGGGAAAGCGCTATGTTCCCGCTCGTTAAAATTTCGGTTTCTTCATCTATTGTTTGAATGAAATCTGCATTGCTAATATACTCTTCAAACATTTTGCTAATTTCATTTTTCTTTTCGTCTAAACTTCCATCAGAATTTAAAATTTTTGCTATTTGATGAGTTCCAAAAGGCATTAAAATACAATTTAAAATGTTTCGCCTATTAAAATTAATTAAATAGCAAAACCTTGACCCTACATAAAAATAAATTCCTTTTTGAACATCACTTGAATTAACTGCGCCAATAAAAGTGTTTTTCATCTCATCTTCTTGTGACATAACATTTAACATGAACCCACAAGTGTTGTAAATTTCTTCAGATATACTTTTATTATTTTTTGCCTCTGAAAAATAACTGCCCGCAAAACAAAGAATATCTGTTATAGAATTCCTATCACATATTCTGCGATACATTTTCAAAATCTTAAGCAAATCCTTAATGATTACAGGTCTTAATATACCATTCTTTTCAATATCTTCAACTAATGGAATAGAATCGGAAAAAACATCGATAATGTTGTAATACAAATTATCTTTTGTTTCAAGCAATATTAAATTAACATCTTCATAATCTATTTGAATAATAGCTTTTTTTGTTGTCATCAAAACTCCTAATCTTAATCCTTAATTTCAATAGCCCCAACAGGACACATACCCTCGCATGAATGACATTTGATACACTTATTTGTATCTATTTTTGCTTTACCATCTTCATCCCAAGAAATTGCGTTTACTGGGCAAATATCAATGCAAGTTCCACAAGATATACATTTATTTTTATAAACCATAACATCTCCTATATTACTTAAGAGATTTTATCATAGAAAAAATTTTTTGTAAAGTAAACAATAAACAAATTTTATTATTTTTCAAAAATTAAAGAGCAAACTTCATAAACTGCTATTAAAATTAAATAAGATCCAAAAAGATTTTTCAAAACATCTCCGTTTAAAAGACTTGCCAAAAAAGCAAAACCAACGGAACTTAAAACTCCAGGAATTATTATCCACCATATACCCTTTGTAACAACCATTTTGTTTTTAAAATGTATAATTAAAGCAACAACCGCCATTGGCAAAAAAACCAATAAGTTAATTCCCTGTGCAACCTTTTGTTCAACACTTAAAAAAATTGTTAAAAGAGGAATTAAAAGCGTTCCACCGCCCATTCCCATTCCTCCAACAATTCCACCTAAAATTCCAAAAATAATATAAAGAGCAATTTCCATGTAATTTCTCCAAACCTTAAATTAACAACCTTATACCCGCTGCTAAAATTATTAATATAAAGATAAATCTAACTATCTTACCGTTCAATTTGTTTAACAATATTGCGCCTGCTAAACCACCCAAAACAAAACCACCACAAACTATTCCAAAAATATCCCAACTTATTGAAACTTTTAAAATATAAATTATTGCTGAAAGCAATGTTATTGGCAACATAACAGCTAGTGCCGTTGAGTGAGACTTTTTATTGTCTATTTTTAAAACCTTTTCAAGAAGCGGAACACAAATCATACCTCCACCGCCACCAAAAAATCCGTTAGCAATCCCTATTGCTATTCCACTTAATATTAAAATTAATTTGTCCTTAAACTTTTTCACATAATTATTATCTTGTTTTTTTTTATTTTTATTTAAAATGCTTGGTATTTTCACTAAAGTTAAGTATACTAACATCTAGAATTCATTAAAGAATAATAAATATTTTAAAAGGAATGAATTATGGCTAAAAATAATAAATTATTTTTAAAAATTTCAATTTGCATGCTTTTGATTTTTGCATTCTTCCCTTTTGCAAACTTTATTACAACTGTGTATGCAGATGAAGAAAAACCAGCGTTTTCAATTGAAGATTTAATATCTCAAAATGGCGAAGGAACTGAAAACGACCAAGAACTTACAGGTTCGCTTGGAATCAACACAGATTTTGAGTCTGGAACATCAGAAGGATGGACAACTCCTGTTTATGGCGAAACTTCAATCGTTAACCCAGGCGTTGCAGACTTCACTTCCCCAGACGGAGTTTTTACTTACGGAGATGAAGCAGTTAAATATAATACAATAGGAACAGACGGTCTTTCAGGAAACAAATATGGGCTTTTATTCCTTTTAAATGAAAAAGGAGTTGCTGGAATTGAAAGCCCAGAAATAGTTATTCCTGCTCATGGCTATTTTGTTTTAACTTTTAATGTTAAAGTTGTTAAGTTGGATAACACATCAACCAACTATGGAATTAATGCAAAAGTTATCGACCAAGAAACAAACAAGATTGTTGCTATGGACGCAATTAAATCGGCATCTGAAAACTATGTTACTTATGCCTTTTTAATTCAGGGAAATGAGTTTAAAGAAACAAGAGTTAAACTTCAAATTTTATTTGGAAACATTGTTGAAAGCGGTGAAGATGAAGACAAAACAACAACAAAGAACGAACAAATTGGATATGCAGCTGTTGACACGATGCGTTTGTTTAGCGTTGATTACAAACAATTTAATGACTTAACAGAAGACAAAAAAGCACAAAAAGCTTCGTTTTTAACACAAAACAGCAACTATGTATACATTCCTAATGGTTATTTTAATGTAACCGACAATCAAAATTGGAATGTTAACAACTACAATTCATTATCAGATTTACGCCCTGCAAACTGGACACAAAAAGTTAGTGGCGGAACAACAGATTATGGAGTTATCAACACAAACAAAACAATTTTCGAAACAATTGCCAACAATTTAGGTTTAGATTTAGTTAATCCTAAAAATGCAGATGGTTCAGATATTACAACAAATCATAACAATGTTTTAGTTTTAGCAAACGATAACGGATATCAAACAATTCAAAGTTCAACAATCGTTTTAACTAAAAATAAATATTATGAAATTAGCTTTAAATTCAATACCCCAGCAAACGCAAACCAAACAAATAGCTTAAACTTTTATATAATAGATAATAAAGATAAAGTAATATATTCTAATGAAAACATATATTCTTATGTTGAATATGACGGAACAAACAATGAATGGGCAACATTCCATGCGTTCATAAAAGTTGACAGCACAGACAGAAATGTTAAATTTGTTATAGAATTTGGAACAGAAGAAAACCCAACAACAGGTGTTGCTTTTATAGATGATGTTAGACTAAACAAATTCGTTTCTGCTACATCAGCATTTGAAAACACCGAAGAAAACAAGTATATTTTAAAAGCTGAAGAAGGCGAAACAGAAGTTAAATATCTTCCAACAGGGCCTGTAACATTCGACGACTTATTAAAATTAGATCCAACAAAAGAAGTTAACAGATCACTTATTGCATACAGTTACGATGCCCCAGTAGACCCAACAAATCCAGATGACGGCGATGATGACACAACGGCTCCTTCATCAAACCCTTCTATATCTTGGTATATTGTTCCATCAATTTTATTTGGTGTTTGCTTAATAGCTGGAATTGTTATCTTCTATATTAAGAAAATTAAAATTAAAAGACCATCAAAGAAAACTAAAAATGCTTACGATAGAAATAAAACTCTTAATAAACAAGTTGAACAAAGAGAAAGAGATCAAAAAATTCTAGAAAAAGAAAATTTTGAGTTGCAACTTCAACAAGTTAGAAAAGAAATTGAAGACCTTGAAGCTTCCTATGAAACTTCAAATAAAAATAAGAAAAGTCAATTAGGTCTTAATTCATATCTTTCAAAAAGACAAAAACTTCAAAATAAAGAAATGAAAATTTTAGAGCAACTCGATAAAATTAAAAAATAAATTTTATAAAAAGCGGACAAAATGTCCGTTTTTTTTATTGCTTGTAATAATACTATTATCTATCTTTTTAAGCATTGCTAATTTTTGTTTTAATCGATTTATATGCTTAAAAAAATGTTGTTATTAAAGCTTCAATTAAATTGCTTAACAAACCTATGCTACTGCTCTATTATGGCTTAAGCATCATATAACAACACTTGTATATATTAACAAGTTTATATGCGTACTTATAAAAGTTTTTAAACTTTCTATTTTAGCTATTATTAAAACAAAAAAACCAAACATAAGTTTGGTTTTTATAATTATCTATCTTTTTTAATTTTTCTAAGGAATGGAGGAATATCAGCTTCTCTTATTGAAATTCTTGATGTTGGAGCTTCAACAAATCTTTCTTCTTCTCTTTCAATTTGTCTTTCCTCTACTCTTCTAACAGAGAAATTATCTGCTTGGCTTTCTTCTCTTTGAACATAAGAATCATATTTGTCTTTATCAAATCCACCATAAGCTTTAACTTCTTCTCTTGCTTTTTCAACTTCTGGTTCTTTTTCGATAATTGCCTTAAAGCCTGTTGCGATAATTGTTATTTCAACTTCATCGCTCATAGCTTCGTCTATTGCCGCACCGAAAATTATGTTTCCGCTTTCGTCAACAACTTCTTTAACAAGGTCAACAGCTTCATAAACTTCATCAAGAGGCAAATCGTTTCCACCCTTAACATTGATTAAAACACCTGTTGCTCCTTCAATTGTTGTTTCTAATAATGGACTTGAAACTGCTTGTCTTACTGCTTCTATTGTTTTGTTTTCACCTGTTCCACGGCCTATTCCCATGTGTGCAAGACCTTTATTTTTCATGATAGAACGAACATCGGCAAAGTCTAGGTTAATTAAACTTGGTGTAACAATCAAATCTGAAATTCCTTGGATACCTTGACGCAAAACATCATCTGCATATCTAAACGCCTCAACAATTGGTGTTCCTTTTGGAACAAGTTTTAAAAGTTTGTCGTTTGGAATAACAACCAATGTATCAACATATTTCCCCAAATTTTCCAAGCCTAATTCTGCGTTTTCCATACGCTTTCTGCCTTCAAAATTAAAAGGCTTTGTTACAACAGCAATGGTTAAAATTCCCATTTCTTTTGCTATTTGAGCAACAACAGGAGCTGCACCTGTTCCTGTTCCACCACCCATTCCTGCTGTAATAAAAACAAGGTCGGAATCTTTAAGCATTTCTGTTATGCTTGCTTTGCTTTCTTCTGCTGCTTTTTGTCCAACTTCTGGATCTGCACCAGCACCAAGTCCTCTTGTTAATTTTTCGCCAATTTGAAGGCGTAAATCTGCTTTGCTCATTAAAAGTGCTTGTTTATCTGTGTTAATTGCAACAAATTGTGCACTTGTTATGTTAGCATTAATCATTCTGTTAACGGCATTGTTCCCGCCTCCGCCAATTCCAACAACTTTAATATTTGCAACTGGTCCGATACTGGTTTCTGAATACATAATTTTCTCCTTAAATTAAAAAATTTTTGAAAACCAATTTTTAGATTGATTTTGCTTTTTTAAAGCTTCATTCAATACACTAATACAACTAGAAAAATGAGGCTTTGCAAATGCAGGAATACTTGGCGAAAGAATTTTTATATCTCTTCCTAAACATTTTTCAAGATATTCTCTACTTCCATTTATATACGAAAGTCCGCCTCCTGTCAAGTAAACTTGAACATTTTCCAAATTTTGCTCTGAAAATTTTTGCAAACATCTTTTTATTAGCGATGCAAATAGATCAATTTTTTCTTTTACTATTTCATTTGCAGAAAAAACTGGCACAAGCAAAATTTGATTTTCAACATTAACCTCATAATTCCCTACCTTTTTTGAATTAACACTTAAAACAATTTCGTTCTTTAATTTTTCTGCCTCAGAAAAACTAATTGAAAACGCTTCACAAAAATCTCCGCTTATGTGTGCTCCACCAAGCGAAAACGAATTAAGCCCAGCTAAGCCATCGCCCAAAATTCCGCTAACACTGCTTGTTATGTAACCAATGTCAATAATAATTACTCCTCTTTGTTTTTCAACATCATCTAACAAAAAGTTTGCCTGAGCAAGCGATGAAGAAATGTATTCAACAGAAACAACGCCAACTTGCTCTAAAACATCATTCATAATTGAAATAAAATTGTTTTCAACATACATTAAGCTAACTTTTGCACGAATTTTATTGCTCTTTTGCTTCCCAACTTCAAAAATTTTTCTGCCATCATCCAATTTAAACCATAGGGTTTTACAAGATAATAATGTTTTAGTTTTCATCAAATCTTTATTTAAAGCCTTAGAATATAAGTAAGATATATCATCATCTGTAATTCTAACCTTTTTCTTAAAATTTGATTCAACTTCCATACAATCACAAAAGCAAAATTCTGCAGGAACGCCAACATACAAAGCTTCGATTTTCATTTTAGATTGTTCTTGAGCATTTGATATTGCAAGACTAATTGCATACTTTAAGTTTTCTGGCTCTAAAAACTCACCTTCAGAAAATCCAGCATATTGGCTTTCCCCAAATCCTTTTATGATAAAAGAATTATTGCAACCAATTTGTCCAATTAAAACCGTTATTTTAGATGAGCCAATGTCCATTATGGCCGCATATTTCTTTTGCATTTTTAGTAAATTTCTCCTTAGTTTTGAATTATTTGATGCAATGCATAAATAATCAATTTTCTTCATAATTATAAAAAAAACAGTTGAAAAAGTCAACTGTTTTTTAAGAATTTATAACTAATTTGTTACTCTATTTAGAAAACTCCTTATTATCATATATATAAACGCATATCCTATGAAAACATACAACGCCCAATGAACCGCAGATGAAATTCTTACAAGGGTTCCCTGAACTTTTAAAGTTAGTTCAATAACAATTGACAACGCAACACTTAACGCAAATGCAATAAATGTCAAAAATGTTCCCAACCCTTTTAATTTTCTAAAATTTAAGAAAACTGTTATAAAAGATATCAAAACAGTTAACCCAGCGCAAATTACATACACAAAAACAAGCGTTGAAACAGTTTTTGTTTGTTTTATCATGTTTCCAGAATTTGGATTTAACCCGTAAAGAATTAAATTTTCTTGCGTAGCAAAGTTATAAACATCATATCTGTTTTGTTCCGGAGAAATTAATAATTGTTGTTGTTTTTGCTCTGCTGTTATTTCGCCTTTTAAAACTTTAGATGAAAGTTCAAGTTCCTTGTCTAACCAATCTTTTGATGCTTGGTCAAGTTTTGCATCATCAATAAAAATGGTTTCAACAAAGTATATTCCAGCAGCAGCTTGCCCCCATTTTGTTGTTAATTCACCTTCAAGAGTTTCTGTATTAAATTTAGCAATTGGTGCAACCAACAAAAGAAGCATTAAACTTGCCAAAACCAAATTAACAACCGATAATAATAACCTTTTCATATAACCTCCTAATTATCAATAAATTGATAAACTATTTGCTTATTAACATTTTCATAAATTAAAAGTTTGCTATTAATTAATAAATTTGGATTCTTTGATGCAGAAGTTAGCGCTTCATACATTATAGATATTTTTTTATCCAAATCCCTGTCACAATCAACAATTTGAATTTCATAGTTTGAATTGTCTATTAACCTTAAACAAATTCGCCATGCTAAACTAGATTCAGAAATCTTTTCTGCTTTATAAAAAAGTTCGAAATTTTTAAATTGACTTTTTATAACAGCAATATCCCTGTTGCTTTGCTCGAATGCCGTTTGAATAGAAGTAACAATTTTTTGAAGTTTACTTGCAAAATACGATCCACCGCCCTCGTTTTGAACGAGATTAATAAATTGCCCTTCTTTTGAATTTTTTAAATTTAAATCTAAACTAACAATTTTATATGTTGGAGGTGCCGTTGTTTCATCTAAAACTATATCCTGAAAATCTAATTGAATATTATCACTTTTTGTGGCTGAAATTTTCAATATTTTAAGTTCTTCATCAACGCTATAGTATTTGTTATTTGAATATATAGAAAAAAGTTCTTCTCTTTCCGCACAATGAATAACAAACTTGTTTGGGAATTTAGTTTCAATGTTAACAACCTTTAAATATGGAAACTCGCTTTCCAATTCGCTAACAATTTTCTCTTTTCCAATAAACAAAACGCTTCCGCCATGTTCTAATGTTTTTTGTTTAATTTCTTCTTGCTGGGTTGATGTTATGTTAAGCGTTTCTGTTTTAAAAGAAAGTTCAACTTCTTTTAATGAAAACAAGGTAAACATTAAAATAATGATTACCATTAAAATAAACAAAATTACCGATGTTATAATTATTGCTTTTTTATGTTTTTTAATAAAATCCACAAGCTTATTATATCACATTAAAAAAATTTTTAAAATAGTTTTTATTAATTTTGTTTTTCATCTAAATATGTTGCTTGAACATCTGCCAAATGAAAAAGAAGCGCAATTGGATATGTGTAGAATGCATCTTTTAAAGCATACGAACCGCCTAAAACTCTAGAATCAAACCCACCCATGTGCCAATTAATTGCCATTGCTTCTTCTCTTGAAAGCCTTGTAAAACCGTTAATTATGTAAACAGATTTTTCGCCATGCCCATATGGAAGTTTATCTTCATAAACAAAGTATGGCTTTTGAACCCATGCTCCATTTTCTTTAACATTTTTCATCTCGGTTTTATAGCAATCAATTTTGCAAACATCATGCAAAAGCGAAATTATAGCAATAGATTCGTTTGAAATTATTTCTTGGTAGTTTTCACCATATTCGCTTATTATTAACTTTAAAAACCTTTCATAAACTTTAACCGAGTGTTCGCAAAGGCCACCTTCATGACAACTATGAAATTTCGTTGATGCTGGAGCTTTGAAAAAATCGCTTTTTTCAAGATATTCTAAAATTTTATCGCACCCTTCTCTTTTAATGTTTTTATTGTAAATTTCTAAAAATTTTTTCTTATAATCGATATCCATATTTTCCCTTTTTTCTACTTATTTTGATAATAACAAACAATGCTAAAATTTGTCAAATTATTTTTTAAAAAACTATTGAAATATGCTTTTAAATAATGTATTATTTAAATAAATAACGAGGTGTTTTATGGAAAAAAAATATAGCAACAAAATTAAGGTGTTTCCTTACAAAAAAATTGCAAAAATTTTAATAAAAGCAAAATCTCTTGATAAATCAAACGATAAAATTATGTATGTTGTTTGTGGCCCAAATGGAAGTGGAAAATCAACAATTATGGCAAATTTATATTACAGCAAAAAAATTAATGTTCCTTTTATTAATCTTAACCTTTTAAAAGACGAATGGGATAGCTCGGCCAACCCATTGGTAGACAGAATTGTTAATAATATAAATGAAGGAAACGGTTTTGCTGTTGAATGGGATTCTCAAAGCAATGAAATTATTGATTTAATAAAATATGCAAAGTTTAAAGAATATAAAGTTGTTACATATTTTGTTTTTACTGCCTCTTCAACTGTAAATTCCCAAAGAGCAAATTCCAGATATAAACAAGGCGGTTTATATTATGACGCAGAAGCTTTGAAAGAAAATTATAATGATTGTTTAAAGCTAAGTAAAAAAATAAAAAACATAAGCGATACATTTGTTTCAATTGATAACACCTTTAGTTTTGATGCTTCCTCTATGGAATTCTAATAACAAATTTAAACAACAAAAAACCACGAATTATTCGTGGTTTTCTTATTATTTATCTTCTTTTTTATCTTTGGTTTTTTCTAATTTTTTAGGCAAAGTTATTTTTTCTTTAGCAGGTTCTTCTTTTTTATCCGCTTTTTTTGGTAAAGCAATTTTTTGCTTGGCGTTTTCTTCTTTCTTGCTTTCTTTCTCTGCCTTTTTTGGTAAATCTATTTTTTTACTTGAAGATTTTTCTTCTTTTTCAACTTTTTCTTTAGTTTCCGCCTTTGGCTTTTTCTCTTTGCCTTTTTCTTTGTCTGTAGAAGTTTTTTCTTCTAATTTGTCTTTTGATTCTTCTTTTGCGCCTTCTTTGTTCTCGCTGGTTTTAGTTAAATCTAATTGCGAATTTTCGTTATTTTCTTCGTTTTGCTCGCCATTAACATCTCCATTTGTTCCAGTCAAAGCAAGGGCTGCAGCCAATTCTTGTTGTTTTTTAAGCCTAATAATTTTGTCGATTGTGTCAACAATGCTGAACGCTAAAACCATCAATAATATTGCCGAAGGAACAATAACAACTACAATAAGTCCTGTTGAACTAGAAACAAATTGCAAAACATCTGCTAATGCGCTTTCAGTATAAACCCCAACTATGTGATCTCCCCTAGTTAAAGATGAATCATACACAATATTACCATCGGTATCAACATTGCTTGTTCCGTATGTTTTAACCCATGTTTGCCCGTCTTTATCAATTTTAACTTCTCCAACTTTGTGGAAAACTATCATTTGACCTTCAAAACTTTTTTCGCCAGTTTTATATTCTAATTGTTCTCCAGACGAACTAAAATCTCCTGTTAAAGTGTCTCTATAAAACGCAATAATATCGCCCTCTTTAATTTCGGTTATATTAACCTTGTTTATAATAGCAACATCACCTTTATCAAAGCCACTAGCCTTCATTGAATTGCTAACAACTCTAACATAAGAGGTTCCAAAAAAGGAAGGAACTTGGTTTTTAGATTTTGCACTAAAACCATATATTAAATAACAAACTAATATTGCCATAACTATTACGAACAATACATCGCTTATTATATCTAAGGTTTTCATTAATTTATATTTATTGCGCATATCTTCTCCTTAAAATAATAATAAAGCCAAGTTAAAACAACAGCAAAACGCCACACAGTTAAAACAAGGCTTTATGTATTATTAATTCTTTTTGTCTAATTAAGCAGCAGTATGATGTTCGTCTTCAAGTACTAAGCTGAAGTTAAGTGCGGCATTAGAAACAGACTTATTTTCATTGGCAATTGTAATTGTAACAGTTATTTGTACAGATTCACCTACTGCCAATGTAATGCCTTCTGCAGCTGTAACATCTCCTGCATTGTCATCAGTAACAGCAATTGAGCAGTTATTTGTTCCAACTGTGAGAGCAGAACTGTCTTTAAATTTAACTTTCAAAGTGTTTTCAGCATGAGTATTTGCAACTGTAAATGTTAAAACTGCCGTTTTTCCAGTTATAGACAAATCCCAACCAGACCATGTACTAACATCGCCAGATGATGGTGTGCTTGTGCTTTCAGTTCCATTATATACTAATGTTGCTGGTGTTGGTTTTTCAGATACACCTGTAAAATTATTAAATGTTACTGTTGCGTTAACATCTGTTGCTGTGAAGGAAATGTTACCTCCCATTGATACTGTTGCGCTTGAAACAGCCCAAACACCAACGATTGTTAAGCAAAGAACCAAACAGAACGCTGCAATTGTTGAAACCAATTTAACTCTAAGTTTCATTAATTTTACCCCCTCCTTTTTTTAGATTTCATTGTGATTATACAATATTATAAAAAAACATGTCAAACAAAATAAGCCTTTTTTTTATTTTTTTTTGTTTTTTTCGTTTTTTTATTTGCAAAAATATTTTGCCCACTAATTTTTAAATTATTTAAACAATTTAAAATTGAAAAATATTTATAAAAAAACCCGCTATATAGCGGGCCTTTTTTGTGGTTCTGTTAATTTAAAACAAGTGGAACAATTATTCCAACAATAACCAATAGCAAGCAAAGAACATAAAGAACTTTCCAAACTGCTTGTTTTGGCCTTACATAGCGCCAAGCAAGAATTGCAACAATAACAATCATAATTGCAGATGCAACGCCTTGAAGCGCACTAACAACAACCGAATTAACATTAAAACAAGCCAATAACAAAGAAACAACATATAAAAGCGCAACAGCAACCATTACATACATTGAAACTTTGTTAAGCCCCCATCTACTTGATGAAGAAGATTTTTTAGTTGATTCAGATTTTGTTGAATTTGTTTTTTTTGTTGCCATAAACCTCTCTCCTTTTAACAACAATCATTATACAACAAACTTATTTTTTTGCAAACATTTTTTTCTTTTAAATATAATTTTTTTATCTTTGATCGCTAATATTTGCGTTACTGTTGCTTTCTTGAAGTTTAGTTAAATTGTCGTAAGGAACTGTGCTTGTTGTTCCGCTTAACAACGCAATGTCAACTGCATTTGCTGGGCTACCCCATGAATTTCCAGAAAATTCAAAAAGGCCTTGATCGACAACCCACCCTCTCGTATTATAAACAACATTGTTTACAACATATCCTGTTGAATTTGGGTTAAAATATCCAGCTTGTCTTAATGAATATATAGTATTATTATCAATTAAAGTGTTAGTCGCACTACCTTGTGTAACAATTCCTCTATTTGTTATCCAAGTGTCCGAACTTCCCGCTTGTGTTGGTCCAAATATAATATTGTTTGCAATTTTATTGTAATCTCCACCAACTTGTATAAATTCAACTGCATAAGGGTTGTCGCTCGTAAATGTTAAACCTTCAACAACATTTCCAAAACCAGAAACTAAAAATGGAATAACCGCATCAGTTAAAAACACAACTGCGTTTGGTTTTCCGGAAATTGTTATTCCATTTTTATTTATATTTATCGTTTCCGAAACAGGATATGTTCCAGCTTCAACGATAATAAACCCATTGTTTTTAACGATAGCCAAAGCATCTTCAATGCTTGGCAATGGATTTTCTTGCGTTCCAACCCCACCAATAGTTCCGCTTCTAACATATAGTTGAGAAAGATTAACACCAAGTGTTCCTGTTGGACCGGTTGGCCCCGTTGCCCCCCTCGCACCTGTTGCTCCAGTTGGACCGGTTGGGCCAGTTGCTCCCGTTAAGCCTGTTAAACCTATAGCCCCTGTTGGACCCGTTGGGCCAGTTGGACCGGTTGCTCCCACATCACCCTTCGCTCCAACATCTCCCTTAGCTCCTGTTGGACCCGTTGCGCCAACGCTTCCGTTTGCACCGGTTGGCCCTATTGGCCCTGTTGGACCGGTTGCTCCAGTTGGGCCCGTTGGACCCATTTCTCCTTCTGGAATGAAAAAACTTAATTCTGCGGTCGATCCAGCTCCACTTTGAATAACAGATGCATCACTTCCCGCCGGCAAAGTGTTTGTTGCAATAACTTGAACAGTTGTTGTTGTTGCGCCTGTTGGACCGGTTGGTCCCACTGGGCCTGTAGCACCTGTTGGGCCGGTTGGCCCTATTAAACCTGTTGGACCTGTTGGGCCGGTTATTCCGTTTCCAACATTGCTTCTACATGAACATTTATTTTGAGGTATAAATAAGTCTTCTGGCGTTGAAGAACATTTATTATTATAACAACAATTTTTTCTCATAGATTATCTCCCATTCATATTATGAAAAAAAAACAATTTTGGTTAAAATTTGAATTGACTTGAAAATAAAAAAAGATATATAATATTTTTATGTTAAAAATAGAAAATGTAAGTTATAGCGTTTGCGAAAACGGTGTTAATAAAAATATATTAAATAATGTTAGCCTTAATTTTGAGGATAACAAAATTTATGTTATAACTGGCCCAAACGGAAGTGGAAAATCAACGCTTGTTAAATTAATTATGGGAATTAACAAATTGTCCGATGGTAAAATTTACTTAAATAATAAAGATATAACTAATTATTCTATCACCCAAAGAGCAAATGAAGGAATTTCATTTGCTTTCCAAAAACCTGTTACTTTTAAAGGAATTAAAATAAGCAAGTTGTTAGATTTAGCCTCTAACAAAAATAACACAATTTCAAACAGTTGCGAATATTTATCTAAAGTGGGTTTATGCGCAAGAAATTATCAAGACAGATATATGGACGATAGCCTTTCCGGTGGCGAACTAAAAAGAATTGAACTTGCTATGGCTCTTTCAAAAAAGTCCGACATTTACATTTTTGACGAACCAGAAGCAGGAATTGACCTTTGGAGTTTTGAAAAACTGTCTAAAATTTTTTCTTCAATAAATAAAACAACAATAATTGTTTCTCATCAAAAAGAAATTCTTAAACTAGCTGACGAAATAATTTTACTTTCCGACGGTTGCGTTAAAAAAATTGGGAAAGGAAATGAAATGCTAAAACTAATTGAAAACTCTTCTTGTGAAAAATTAAGAGGTGAAAATGAATAATATCGACAAAAAATTGCTGGAACAAATTGCCGATTTGCACAAAATACCAAGCGGTGCTTTTAACATTAGAAAAAACGGCGAAATGGTTAAACGCAACACAACAAAAGAAATTGAAATAGTTCCAAAAAAAGATAAAAGCGGAATTGACATTTATGTTAAGCCAAACACAAAAAACAAAAGCATTCACATTCCTGTTATAGTAACCATAGGAAATTTTTCAGATGTTGTTTACAACGATTTTCATATTGGAGAAAACTGTGATGTAACAATAATTGCTGGATGCGGAATTCATAATTCAACTTGCAACCCTTCACAACATGATGGTATACATTCATTTTATTTAGATAAAAATAGCAAGGTCAAATATGTTGAAAAACATTACGGCGAAGGTAACGGCAAAAATATTTTAAACCCAATAACAAAAATAAATCTAAAAAGCAATTCCTTTATGGAAATGGAAACACTACAGCTTGAAGGAGTTGACTACTCCAACAGAAAAACAATTGCAACATTACAAGAAAATGCACAATTAATTGTTAAAGAAAATTAAAAAAAGGGGATACTGTTATGATTGTTATCGATTGCATGGGATTGCTTTGTCCCGTTCCTG
>CALWRL010000011.1 GCA_944383945.1 uncultured Clostridia bacterium | reverse complement strand
CATGGAGAACCATCGTTTGGAGTTAAACAATTTAGCGCTCGGGCAAAAATTCTTGCAACGCTTGTTTTTCCTGTTCCTCTGCTTCCGCAAAACAAATACGCATGAGATATTTCGCCCTTTTTAACCTGATTAGAAAGAGTTTTTGTTACATGATTTTGACCTATAACCTCATCAAAAGTTTTTGGTCTGTATTTTCTATAAAGCGCTTGATACATATTTTTAGTATAACACCAACGCTTTAAAAACACAAAACTTTTTGTTGTGCTGAACTTAAAATTCTTTAAAAATTATTAATTAATTGCCTAAACTAATTTTCAATAACTTCTGCATGTTTGCTTGTGAATTGGCTTTCATATAAGTCCTTATAAAAACCGTCTTGTTTCATAAGTGATTTATGCGTTCCCTTTTCAATTATGTTTCCATCTTTCATAACCAAAATTAAATCGGCATTTTTAATTGTTGACAATCTGTGAGCAATAACAAATGTTGTTCTGTTTTTTGTTAACTTATCCATTGCTTTTTGAATTAACTGCTCGGTTCTAGTATCAACAGAACTTGTTGCTTCATCTAAAATTAACATAGGTGCATTTTCAACCATTGCTCTTGCAATTGTTAAAAGTTGTTTTTGTCCAACAGAAATTGAAGTTCCATCATTAAAAATTGTGTTATACCCTTCTGGAAGTGTTTTAATAAAATGGTCAACCCCAACAACTTTGCATGCATTTTCAACTTCTTCATCTGTTGCATCAAGTTTGCTATATTTTATGTTTTCTTTTATTGTTCCTTCAAAAAGCCATGTGTCTTGCAAAACCATTCCAAAAAGGCTGTGAACATTTTCTCTTGTTAAACTTGAAATTGGAACATCATCAATTAAAATTTCACCATCATCAATTTCATAAAATCTCATAAGAAGATTAACAATAGTTGTTTTTCCAGCCCCCGTTGGCCCAACAATTGCAACCTTATCCCCCGGTTTTACATAAGCCGAAAAATTATGAATTATTGTTTTGTCTTTATCATAACCAAAAACAACATTTTTAAATTCAACCTTTCCTTCAACACTTTCAAGTTTAAAATTTTTGTTGCTTTCATCTTCAAGTTCTTTTTCTTCTAAAAATTCAAAAACCCTTTCGCTAGCAGCCGCTGTTGATTGAAGCGTTGTTGCAATTTGCGCAATCTGCCCCAAAGGAGATGTAAATAGCCTAATATAAATCATAAACGAAACAATAACACCAAACTCAATTATGGACTGCGAACACAAAACTGCACCAACAACACAAACAACAACAAAGCTAAAATTTCCAACAAAACTCATAAGTGGTTACATTATTCCAGAAAAAAATTGACTTTTCCAAGTGTTTGAATACAATTTTTTATTTATATTTTTAAAAGCAAGTTTTTCTTGTTTTTCTCCGTTAAAAGCCCTAACGACGTTATGTCCGGTGTAATTTTCTTCAATTTGCCCGTTAAGTTCTCCAAGGGTATCTTGCTGAGCTTTAAAATATTTTTGAGATTTAGACATAATAACACCCATAATACTAAACCCAATTAAAGCTGCAACAATTGCAGATAAAGCCATAATCCAATTAGTAACAAACATCATAATTGTGCAACCAAATAACATTGTCAATGAAGAAACCAAACTTGAAACACTGTTGTTTAATGTTTGAGAAATTGTGTCAACATCGTTTGTAACACGGCTTAAAATATCGCCATGACTATGAGAATCTAAATATTTTAAAGGAAGTTTGTTAATTTTATGACATATATTTGTTCTTAATTTTTTTGAAACTCTTTGAGTAACAACTGTCATAATAAAAGATTGAACATAATTAAAAATTGCACTAAGACAATAAATTGTAACAAGAGTTAGTCCAATTTTTGTTATGGCGTTCATATCAATTCCATTTGGCGCAAACATTCCTTCTGCAATAATGTTGGAAAGATCGCCAATTTTATTTGGGCCAATTAACGATAAAATACTGCCTGCAACTGCTAAAATAAGCGCTATAACAATAGCCCAAACATATCTTTTGCAGAAAACAATTAATTTAGCAAAAGATTTTTTAAAATTTTTAGCCTTATCACCGTTTGAATTTGCCACACCCATTCTCATGCTAATTCCTCCTTGGAAAGTTGCGAAGTTGCAATTTGGCGATAAACCGAGCATTTTTTCATAAGTTCGCTATGCGTTCCTTTTCCAACCATTTTCCCGCTGTCCAAAACTATAATTAAATCTGCATCTTTAATTGTTCCAATTCTTTGGGCAACTATTAAATTGGTTGTTCCTTTTAAATTTCTTTTTATTGCACTTCTTAATTTTTTATCTGTTTTAAAATCTAACGCCGAAAAACTATCGTCAAATATCATAATTTCAGGTTCTCTTGCTATTGCCCTAGCAATTGCCAAACGCTGTTTTTGGCCACCAGAAACATTTGTTCCTGCTTGTGTAATTTCAGAATCAAATTTTTCTTCTTTTTTTTCAATAAAGGCGCTTGCCTGTGCAATTTTTGCAGCATTTTCAATGTTTTCCATTGAAACCTTTTCGCCTTTAACTTCTCCATACTGCAAGTTGGATTTAATTGTTCCGCTAAACAAAAATGCTTTTTGTGGTATGTATCCAACAATGTCATTTAATTGACTTATTTTGTAATCTTTAACATTAACCCCATCAACTAAAACTTCGCCCTCGGTTGCATCATAAAGTCTAGGAATTAAATTAATTAAAGTGCTTTTTCCGCTTCCTGTTGAACCAATAAAAGCAACTGTTTGCCCTTTTTCTGCTTTAAAGCTAATGTTAGATAAAACATACTCATCTGCATCTGGATATTTAAACGAAACATTTTTAAATTCAACTTCACCAGTTGAAATTGGATTTGCAGAAGCACCATCTAAAATAGATGAATTAGTATCCAAAACTTCATTAATTCTTTTTGCCGAAACACTTGCCCTTGGAAGCATAATAAAAATCATCGTAAGTAAAATAAATGCCATAACAACTTGCATCGCATAAGACATAAAAACAACCATGTCGCTGTATGCTGAAAGCTTAGTTGTTACACTTGCATTTTGAATTATTATTGCACCAAGCCAATAAATTCCCAAACTTAATCCGCTCATCATAAGGTTCATAAAAGGATTTAAAACAATCATAAATTTGCTAGTAAAAAGATGAGTTTTTGTTAAATCTTCATTAGCTTTTTCAAATCTGTTTTCTTCATAATTTTCTGCATTATATGCCCTAACAACTCTAACACCCGTTAAATTTTCTCTAACAATCCTATTAATTGAATCGGTTTGTTTTTGCATCTTTTTAAATTTAGGAATAACAAAAATAACCAAAACAGCAATAACAATCATTAAAAGTGCAACTGCACTAGCAGTTAAAACGCTCCATTCCCAACTTTTTCCTAAAATTATAACAATTGCCCAAACCGCCATAATTGGAGCTTTAATAATTGATTGCATTCCAAAGGAAACAAGATTTTGAACCTGCGTAACATCATTAGTTGTTCTTGTGATTAAACTTGCAGTTGAAAACTTGTTAATTTCAGCATTAGAGTAAGATTGAACTTTTGAAAAAATTTTTTCTCTAATTCTTTCCGAAAGCCCAGCGGCAATTCTAGCAACAAAAAAACCAACAATAACAGAAAGTATTGCGCTTCCCATAGCGCACGCAAGCATTAGCAAGCCTTTAAGAACAATATCCTTAACTGTTCCGCCTGCCATTAAAAGTTCTGTGATATCCGACATAAAAGATGGAAGTTTAAGATCCAACCAAACTGTTCCAACAATCAAAAAAATACTGATAGTAAAATAAATCCATTCCTTTTTGTTTAAAAATTTTAGTAATTTAAGCACTTCTTTCTCCTAAAATATCTTTATATTCAAAAATAGCAAAAATGTTTAATTATATGCAAATAAGGTATAGCACTATTTAAAAATTTTAGCAACTTTAAAAAAACAAATTATAAATTTTATATTATTTATTATGGTTAGTAACTATTCCAATTTAAACATTTGACATCAAAAAAAATCATGATATAATAAATTAAGCTATTAAAAAGCAAAATGAAAAACCTATTAATCTATAAAAATCCAACAAAAATTTGTTCCCATAGTAAAGTGGATATTACAAGCCCCTCCTAAGGGCTAGTCACAGGTTCGAGTCCTGTTGGGAACACCAAAAAAGTCCATTGCAATGGACTTTTTTTATGTTTAAAATTTTATTGTTTTTTCTCGAATTTTCCTGTTGTATGAACATCTACTGTTTTGGTAATTTCGTAATAGCGAATGTTGCATGAATCAAGTTTAACTTCTTTGCTTGTTTCGGTTGCTGGTTTGCCCGCCAATAAATTTCCATCAATGGTGTTAAAATCATAGTTACATTTTCTGCTAGAATCGTCAATAACAACATTTCCTGTTATGTTTGAAAAATTTTGTTCTCCATAAAGATTTTTTAATATGATGTTGTTTTCGCAAACTATTTCGCCATAATGGTTATAACTGCTTTCAGTATCTATAAGAATAGATTGTTTTGCGTTAAACGCTCTTGCCCCAACATTAAAATTCGAATTTCCTGTTTTAGTTTTAATAACAATATTGTTTGCAGTAATTGTAGATAAAACAGACATATTTTCAGCTTCTAAATAAACATCGCCAAACAACCCTGATGCATTATCACCAATAACCGCATAGTTTGTTACTCCAAAAGAAGCAGTTGTTTTAACACTTAACGATTTAATATAAAGCGTGTTAGGATTGGAGTTAGAATCGGTTTTTGCATCTCCTAGTGATACATCTCCCCTTCCCGCATTAATTTCAAAATGAACATTTGCTGTGTTAATAGATTCTGGAATTTGAACAAAAATTGAAGAATTGTTTCCTATCTCCCAAAACCCTTCTGGAACTAAAGCATCTATAACAAGTTCTTTTGTATCTGAATAATACTTAACACTCATTAAAGTTTCAACAGAACCCGTTGTAAAACCAGATGTTTTATTATCAACATAAACTCTCATAAACTCATAATTTTGATATGTTGAATTCGATTTAATAATTTTAACATTGTGTAAATTTGAGTTTATTTTTATTGAGTTTATTTCATATTTAGAAAACTCTTCATCGTTTTTATATTCATAGTAAGCAACCATTGCGGAGTATTTGCCATTTTCATTAATTGATGTTATTTTGTCTTCTAAAATTTTTTCAGTTAAATAAACAGAATTTAAGGATGAATCAACAATAACAAAATAAACTGTTTCTAATTCTAAACTTTTTATTTTAATTTGAAATTTTCCTTCCTTAATAAATTTAAGTTTTCCATCTTCAACTCTACAAATACTTGATGGGTCCTTTTCTCCAACAATTTCAAAAGATGTTTCGTCGCTTATAGTTGGCTCACTAACAATAGAATAATATGTTAAATTAACTCCATTTTTGTCTTCTGTCGCAATTGCAAAATAATTTTCATTTTTTTCGCTAACAACAATATACTCTCCCGCAGAAAAAACTTCTAATTGCCCGTTTTCAAAAGCATATTTGTTTAAAACTTCAACACGAACAACATCTTTTGGCGAATCAGCAGGTTTATAGGTTGTGTATTTAAAATCTTTACCAACTTTAAAAACATATTTTTCTGTATTTATAGTTGCCTTGTAAGTTCCTTCTTTTGTGAAGGCAATTTTCCCTTCTGCAATTGTACAAACAGTTGATATGTCAGCAATTCCTTCTATGCTAACAGAATTAATATCCGTAAGCCCTATTGGGCTTTCGCTTTCAACATAATAATTAACAGCTTTTGAAGAATCAACTAAAACAAAATAGTTTTGTTTACCAGAATTTTTTGTTGTTACAGTAAATTGATATTCTCCTTCCTCATTAAAAGAAAACCATTCCCCTGAAAGACTATTTGGGATATATTCATAAACATCCATTGTTTGAAAAGATTTACTTTTGTCTTCTTTGTAATATTTAAGACCAAAAATGCTTGTTCCTGGGCTTAAAATCATGATAACAACACAAATTAAAAACGCACCAAGCAAAATTGCAAGCAAAATTCCAAAATAAAACAAGAACCCTCTATTTATTTTTTTCATCTTTCCTCCACTACCAAATTAATATTAACACAACAACACACTTTTTTCAAGTTTTTTAAATAAACTATTGATTTCTTACTGTTTTTAGATTAAAATATATAAAAAATAAAGGAGGGTTAAATTAATGGAATATAACGATAGCGACATTGAAGAAATGTATTCTCCTAAAAGCAAAACCTACATTAATGATGCTAAAAAACTTGCATTAGACACAGCAGAAGCAAACGAATTTCAAATTATTGCTTCATTAGAAAAATTTAAAAAAGATTATGATGCTCTTTTAAATTATTTTTTCACAACAAAAAAAGGAATTGTAAAACAATTAAAAAAAGAAATATCCAATTTAATTGAATATAAAAACATTAAAAAAAATTATGGCATAAGAAAAACAATTGAAGTTCAACTTTTTTCAGACTATATTCAAACATTGAATTATGAAACAGTTATAAGCGCAGCAAATTTAATTGAACTTCAAGTTGACAGATTATACAGAGAAGAAGACTCTATAAACAGAATGATTCAAGAGGGAGCAATTGATAAACTTGAAAAAACAATTATAATTCCACCAGGCTATAAAACAAAAGTTAATAAGTTAACATACTGCAAATTGGCTCGAGAAATTTGGCTTGAAAAGCCAAAGCACTACATAAAAAATATGTCAAAAGAAAAGGCCGAGCGATTTTTATCTTCTGCAAAAAAACGAGCAAATGAAACAGGTTTAATTTTAATTGAAACACAAAAAAAATTATCACAGTTAAAAAATCAGTTTGAAAACGCAAAACTTCAATTAGAAACACCACAAGCAAAAGAAGAAAACAAAATATTTAATGAAAAATTAAACCAATTAAAAAGCAAACTAGAAAAAGATTTAGAATTAAAAATTAAGGTTTATTTAAAAAATAGTTCCGATTCAAAGCTAAAATCTCAAATTAATAAAAGTTTATCAAACGCTATGGCAGTTGAAAACAAGAAAAACCGTAATTGTCCTTATGTTTCTTCAACAACTCTGCTCTACTTGTTAAATGATATTCACGAGCAAAAATTACAACTTCCAGCTCAACAAGAAAAATTATAAATCCAACAAATTGTTGGATTTTTTTTAACAACATTTTCTCAAATTATCATATAGATATATCGGAGAATTTTATGTTTTTATGTATATCAGGAATTTTAGGACGAATGGGAAAACTTGTTTTTGAATGTGCAAAAGAATCAAAAGATTTTACGGTTAATGTAGGAATTGATAAAAGAGCCGAAAGTTTAGTTAAAGGAATTTTTCTTTCATATAAATATAAAGGTATAACATGTAAATCTGATGTTATTATAGATTTTTCAAGCCATGAAACAACAACAGACCTTTTAGATTATGCCGTAAGAAACAATACACCCGTTGTAATAGGAACAACAGGCCAAACAACCGAAGATTTGCTTCGCATCCATGAAGCATCAAAATCGATACCAATTATGCTTTGCCCTAACACTTCTTTGGGTTCATCATACCTTTTAAATGCCGCAACAAATGGCGCAGAATATTTCCAAAACTACAATTATGAAATTGACATTTCAGAAACTCACCATTCAAACAAAAAAGATGCCCCAAGCGGAACTGCTCTAACAATTTTAAATGCAATTCTCTCAGTTGCGCCATCTTTAAAGCCAATAACAAGTTTGCAAAACGGAAGAAAACCTAACGAAATAACAATAACTTCAAAACGATTGGGAGGAATTGTTGGCGAGCACGAAGTTTCTTTTGCTTCACAAGGCGAAATTATAAGCATAAAACATCAAGTTTTAGACAGAAAAATTTATGCTCTTGGAGCGTTGGAATGTGCAAGATTTTTAGTTTACAAAACGCCAGGGCTTTACACAACATCAGATATGTTTAAAACTAATAATTCAAAACCAAAAAAAGAATTTGATGGCAGAATTGATGAAACACTAACAAAATAGCTTTTTGTATTATTTTAAAATTTTTAATTGCATGTTAAATCATTTTCAATAACAGATAATATTTCTTGTTTCCCAAAACTTGTTTCGCTCGAACTCTTTAAAACGTTTCCCCTTCCAAGTTTTAAAGAAGAACAAATCATATCTATGTTATTATTTAATTTAGATTTGGATAATTTATCTGTTTTTGTTAAAACAACCGTAAAAGGTATTTGATTATAATACAAAAATTCAATCATCATTTTGTCTAATTGGCTTGGTTCATGTCTGCAATCAATTAAAACAAATATTCTTTTTAAATTTTTTGAATTTAATAAATACTTTTCAATTAATTCATTCCAGCTTTGATTATAATTTTTCCCGGCTTTTGAAAACCCATAGCCAGGCAAATCAACAAGAACAAATTGATTTGCTTGTTTTTTGTTAACATAAAAATAATTTAAAAGTTTTGTAAGCCCCGGTGTTTGAGATGTTTTTGCAAGCTTTTTATTGCCCGTAATCATATTAATAAGGGAGCTTTTCCCACAGTTGCTTCTTCCAACAAAAGCAAACTCAGGGCAACTTAAATCTAAAATATTGCCAAAATTTGAAACACTTTTTATAAATTCTGCATTTTTAACTATCATCGGAGTATATTATACCATAAGTAAAAGCAAACTTAAAGTTATTGCAAACTTTTTTTTAATATGATATAAATATACTAATAGTGAGGTTGCTATGTTAAGAAGAATTTTAAATTGGTTTGTTTCAGTTGCAGGTTTTTTACTTTTAATTGGCTTGCTTTTAATTTCCTTAAATAACCACTTGCATTTTATGGACAATATTATAGAAAGCGCACCTGGTCTTGTTAACTTTATTGTAAACTATGGCGCAATGACAATTGTTGCTGCAATGGTTATTGTTAATGTTATAGGGAAAAGTATAATCAGAATAGTTTTATTAATAATATTTTTAGCGTTGGCATTTTTCTATATTTTTTCAAGCGTTTTCCCAGCGGAGTTTGTTAAATTGTTTGGCATTGCATAAAAAAAACCGAAATTATTTCGGTTTTTTTTATTAAAATTAAATAAATTATTCAGCCTTTTTTTCTTTTTTATCTTCAACAATTTTTTTGCCATTATAAGTTCCACAATTTTTGCAAACTTTGTGTGGAGCTTTAAGTTCGTGACAACTTGGGCACTCAACTAATGTAGGTGCAGAAACTTTAAAATTTGCTGAATTTCTTGTATTTCTTCTTGCCTTTGAAACCTTACGCTTTGGAACTGCCATTTTTCTCCTCCTAATTTTCAATATTAAATCTTGCTTTGGTATTATACCATAAAGCAACGGAATGTCAACACATTTTAATTACTTTACCAAATTAATTGTGTCTCTTGCGATAACAAGCTCTTCATCTGTTGGAATTCTAAAAACTTTAACTTTAGAAGTTGGTTTAGAAATTTCTTCTATTGTTCCTCTTGGAATTTTTTCATTCTTTTCACTATCGAATTCAACTCCTAAATATTCCATGTCTTTCAAGCTTAATTCCCTCAAATCTGCTTGATTTTCACCAATTCCACCAGTGAAAACAATTGCATCAACGCCGTTTAAAAGCGCCGCATATGCTCCAATATATTTTTTAATTCTATGAGCCATCATAGGAACAACAAGTTTTGCCCTTTCATTTCCTTTTTCGCTTGCCTCGTTAATATCCATCATATCGCTAGAAACCCCGGAAATTCCAAGCGCTCCACATTTTTTATTAAAATATTCAGCAATTTCATCACCCTTTAAATTTAATTTTTCAGAAATGAATGAAACAACCGACGCATCAACATCTCCGCTTCTAGTTCCCATAATCAAGCCCTCTAACGGAGTAAATCCCATCGAGGTGTCAATGCTGTGGCCATCTTTAACAGCAGCAACACTAGAACCATTTCCAAGATGAACTGTTATGATTTTTGCTTCTTCTTTTGAAAGCCCAAGAATTCTAGCAGCTTCTCCTGAAACAAATTTGTGGCTTGTTCCATGAAAACCGTATCTTCTAATTCTCCAATCTTCATATGCTTCGTAAGGAATTGCATATAAAAATGCTTCCTTTGGCATTTGTGAATGAAAAGCTGTGTCGAAAACAGCAACTTGCGGAGCGGAAGGCAAAACTTTTTGGCAAGCCAATATTCCAGAAATGTTTGCTGGCATATGAAGTGGACCAAGAGGTTTTAAATCTTCCAAATTCTTTAAAACAGAAGGTGTTACAATTACAGAATCTTTATAAATTTCTCCGCCATGCAAAACTCTGTGTCCAACAGCGGAAATTTCATTTAAATTTTTTATAACGCCATATTCATCACTTGTTAATAATTCCAAAACTTTTTCCATAGCTTGGTTGTGATTCTCTAAAACAATATCTAATTTAACAGATTCGTTAGCATATTTATGAGTTATGAACGAGCCCGCTATCCCAATTTTTTGGCAATTTCCCTTTGCCATAACATATTCATTGTCCATATCAAATAATTGATATTTCAAGGAACTGCTTCCGGCATTAATAACTAAAACTTTCATTAGTATCTCCTTGATAAAAAATTAAGTTGCAACTTTTGCAAACTTACTTAAAAAAGAATACTAAAAAGATTAAAATAAGTCAAGCAATCTTAACTTTTTATTAAAAATGTTTTTTATTTTTTGATAAATTAAATATAATATAATCAACTAATTTAAAGGGGGTAAAAATGAAAATAGCAGTTGTAACAGGCGCTTCTTCTGGCATTGGCAAACAGTTTGCAAAACAAATTGATAATTATGGATTTGATGAAATTTGGGGAATTGCGCTTGATGAACAAGGCTTGCTTTCTTTAAAGGATGAATTAAAAACAAAATTAATTTCTCTTCCAATGGATTTAACTAATGAAGAAAGTTTTAAAACTTATGTGACCTTATTAGAAGAAAAGAAACCAGATGTTAAACTATTAATAAATTGCAGTGGTTTTGGAAAATTTGGCAGATACGACGAAATACCTTTAGAGCAATCTTGCAACATGATAGATTTAAACTGTAAAGCAACCGTAAAGATGACAGAGCTAACCTTGCCATACATTAAAGAAAATGGAAGAATAATTCAAATTGCTTCAATTTCTGGTTTTTCACCAATTCCTTATGTAAATGTTTACGCAGCAACAAAAGCCTTTTTAAAAAATTACTCTTTGGCTCTTGGTGAAGAATTAATTCCAAGAAAAATTTCTGTAACATGTGTTTGTCCTTTTTGGACAAAAACTCAATTTTTTAAAAGAGCAAAAACAACCGAAAATGATGTTATAACTTACTATCAAGTCATGTATGACGCAGAAAAAGTTGTTAAATATGCTTTAAAATGTGCAAAAAAGCGTAAAAAACTATCACTGTACGGAACAACAACAAAATTTTTAGCTTTTATTGCAAGAGTTGTTCCAACGTCAATGTTTTTCGCAATTTGGAGAAAACAACAAAATTTCAAGAAAAAATATTGGAAAAAGTAATTAAAACAAATAAAAAATATATAAAAAAAACCAGTCGTTCGGTCAACTGGTTTTTTAAAATTAAATTTTAATTGTTCGGTCTTTAAAATTTAACTATGAATTTTAACTATTTAATAATGCTAGAAACAACACCTGAACCAACAGTTCTTCCGCCTTCACGGATAGCGAAACGAAGTCCTTGTTCAATAGCAATAGGAGTAATCAATTTAATTGTCATGCTAACATTGTCGCCAGGCATAACCATTTCAACTCCTTGTGGAAGTTCAATTGTTCCTGTAACGTCTGTTGTTCTGAAATAGAATTGTGGTCTGTAACCATTAAAGAATGGAGTATGACGACCGCCTTCTTCTTTCTTAAGAACATAAACTTCAGCAGTAAATTCTGTGTGTGGGTGGATTGAACCAGGTTTGCAAAGAACTTGTCCTCTTTCAATTTCTTGACGAGTAATACCACGAAGAAGAACACCAATATTATCTCCTGCTTGAGCTTCATCAAGAAGTTTTCTAAACATTTCAACACCAGTTACAACTGTTTGTTTTTGTGCACCAAGACCAACAATTTCAACTGTGTCACCAACTTTAACAACACCTCTTTCAACTCTACCAGTAGCAACTGTTCCACGACCTGTGATTGTGAAAACGTCTTCAACTGGCATTAAGAAAGGTTTGTCTGTTTCACGAGCTGGATCTGGAATGTAAGAATCGATGGTGTCCAACAATTCTTGAATTGGTTTTAACCATTCGCTTCCCAAATCGTTTGCATCGCAAGCTTCGTTAGCTTTTAAAGCAGAACCTTTAACAATAGGAGTATCATCTCCTGGGAATCCGTAAGCAGAAAGAAGATCACGAATTTCCATTTCTACAAGTTCCAATAATTCTGGATCATCAACTTGGTCAACTTTGTTCATGAAAACAACGATGTATGGAACACCAACTTGACGAGCGAGCAAGATGTGCTCTCTTGTTTGAGGCATTGGACCATCAGCTGCTGAAACAACCAAGATTGCTCCGTCCATTTGAGCAGCACCAGTGATCATGTTTTTAACATAGTCAGCGTGTCCTGGGCAGTCAACGTGTGCATAGTGGCGTTTCTTTGTTTTGTATTCAACGTGAGCAGTATTGATAGTAATACCTCTTGCTTTTTCTTCTGGTGCCTTATCGATTTCATCATATTTCATAGCATCAGCAAGTCCAAGCATGTTGCTGTAACGGCAGATAGCCGCTGTTAATGTGGTCTTACCATGGTCAACGTGGCCAATAGTTCCAATGTTAACGTGGGTTAAAGACCTATCAAATTTTTCCTTTGCCATTTTAAAATCTCCTTATAAAATTTTGTATTTTGTTAATACGATTGCATATTACCATATTTAAAAGTTTTTTGCAAACGATTTTAACCTATTTTTTAGCCCTCTCACCAACTATTTTGTCGGTTATAGACTTAGGAACTTCTTGATATTTAAGAGGTTCCATAACGAAAGTTCCACGGCCTTGAGTTTGAGAACGCAAGTCTGTTGCATAACCAAACATTTCTGCAAGAGGAACTTCGGCGTTAATTCTTTGAATTCCAGGAATTGTGTCATTACCAAGCAAAATTCCACGACGGCTTGTCAAGTTACCCATAACTGTTCCAAGATATTCATCAGGAACTTCAACAGTAACCTTCATAATTGGTTCAAGTAAAACAGGGCCAGCCTTGTTTGCGCCATCTTTAAACGCCATAGATCCAGCAATTTTAAACGCCATTTCAGAAGAGTCAACTTCGTGGAAAGAACCGTCATAAACAGTAACTCTAAAGTCAACTGTTTCATATCCAGCTAAAACCCCGCACATTTTTGCTTCTTTAATACCGTTGTTAATTGGTTGAATATATTCTTTTGGAATTGAACCACCAACTGTTTTGTCGATAAATTCATATCCCGCACCTCTTTCCAAAGGTTCCATTTCAATCAAGCAGTGACCATATTGACCCTTACCACCAGATTGACGAATATACTTTCCTTCTGCTTTAACAGGACGAGTAATTGTTTCACGATAGGAAACTTGTGGTTGCCCAACATTTGCTTCAACTTTAAATTCTCTAAGCAATCTGTCAACAATAATTTCAAGGTGCAACTCACCCATTCCAGCAATCAAAGTTTGACCTGTTTCTGCGTTAGTAGAAACTCTAAATGATGGATCTTCTCTTGACAATTTAGCAAGAGCAAGCGCCATTTTTTCTTGCATATCTTTTGTTTTTGGTTCAATAGCAAGTTGAATAACAGGTTCTGGGAAATTCATGCTTTCAAGTTGAATTGGATGTTTTTCGTCACAAAGAGTGTGACCAGTTATTGTGTCTTTAAGACCAACAATAGCAGCAATATCACCTGCTCCAACTTCTTGAATTTCTGTTCTGTTGTTAGCGTGCATTCTAATCAATCTACCAACTCTTTCAGTTTTGCCTGTTATGGAGTTATAAACATAAGAACCAGCTTTTAAAACACCACTATAAACACGGAAGAAAGTTAAACCACCAACAAATGGGTCTGTTGCAATTTTAAATGCAAGCCCAGCAAAAGGTGCGTTAACGCTAGCCTCACGGGTTTCTTCTTTTTCAGTGTCTGGGTTAATTCCCTTAATAGCTTCAATATCAAGTGGTGATGGAAGGTATTCAACCATAGCATCTAAAAGGTTTTGAACACCTTTGTTTTTGTAAGAAGAACCACAAAGCATTGGTGTAACTTTTTTAGAAATTGTTGCAGCACGAATTGCCTTGTTTAATTCTTCAAGAGTAATTTCTTGCCCTTCAAAATATTTTTCCAAAAGCGCATCATCTGTTTCAACAATTGCCTCAACAAGTTCATCACGCCTTTTTTGAGCTTCAGCTTTATATTCTTCAGGGACTTCTACCTCGTCAATAATTTTACCCATATCATCTTCTGGGATATAAGCTTTCATTTTTAAAAGGTCAATAACACCTTTAAAAGTTTCAGCCATGCCGATTGGCATTTGAAGAGGAAGAGGTTTTGTGTGAAGTCTATCTCTAACAGATTCAACACATTTGTCAAAGTACGCGTCATCTCTGTCCATTTTATTAACATAGATAATAACTGGAACTTTACATTCAGTTGCTTGTCTCCAAACTGTTTCTGTTTGAGGTTGAACTTTATCTCTCGCACTCAAAACCAAAACAGCACCATCTAAAACTTTAAGAGAACGCAAAACTTCAATTGTGAAGTCAACGTGTCCAGGAGTGTCAATAATGTTAATTTTATGACCGTTCCATTGACAAGTTGTACAAGCAGAAGTAATAGTAATTCCTCTTTCCTGTTCTTGAGCCATCCAGTCCATTGTAGCTTGTCCATCATGAACTTCACCAATTTTGTGGCTCTTTCCAGTGTAATAAAGAATTCTTTCTGTAGTTGTTGTTTTACCAGCATCAATGTGGGCCATAATACCAACATTTCTGGTCAAACGTAAATCTTCAGCCATCTTTTTCTCCTTAATTCTTAATTTTTTTATTGTTAATTTGTTTTTAAACAATTCTTAAAAGTGATAGACATAAATTCTTCCCATTTTTAAGAATTTTACCAACGATAATGAGCAAAAGCTTTGTTAGCTTCAGCCATTCTATGCATTTCTTCTTTTCTTTTAACAGCTGCGCCAGTGTTATTGTATGCGTCTATTAATTCACCAGCAAGTCTATCTTCCATTGTTCTTTCGCCGTTTCTTTTTCTAGCGAATGTAACAATCCAACGAATAGCTAATGTTTGGCGTCTTTCTGGTCTAATTTCCATAGGAACTTGATATGTTGCACCACCAACTCTTCTACCTTTAGTTTCAAGAAGTGGTTTTGTGTTTTCAAGTGCTTGATTTAAAGCATCAAGTGGTTCAAGACCAAGTTTTTCTTTAACTTTATCAAAAGCGCCATAAACAATAGTTTGCGCTAAACCCTTTTTGCCATCTAACATAACTTGGTTAATAAGTTTTGTAACAAGTTTGCTGTTATACATTGGGTCTGGAAGAACATCTCTTTTCACAGCACTATTTCTTCTTGGCATAATTTTCTCCTTTTAATATTATCTTACAAAATTTATTTTGGGCGTTTAGCGCCATATTTAGAACGGCTTTGATTTCTTTTTGCAACACCAGCCGTGTCTAATGTTCCACGAATTATG
>CALWRL010000010.1 GCA_944383945.1 uncultured Clostridia bacterium | reverse complement strand
GAACGCATTGCCGCAAAAGGTTCTATTTGGCATGCCGTTGTTGCAACACCAATCATATCCGAAACAATTCCAACAACAAGCAAAAATAAAACAACAATCAATGAAACAGCTATTCCAACATTGGACATTAATAAGTCGCTTAAAACACTAAACGACAAAGAAAGGAAAAGAGTTATAACCAAAATTTTAACTGGCCACACCCACCATTTTTGTTGCTTTTTTTTATTAGCCTTGTTTGCAATTGTTTTTAAATCTGTTTTTTTAGGTTTGTTATCTTTTAAATCTTTTTTAATTTCAGTTTCTTCACTATTTTCATTTCTTAAATTATTTTCTTCCATACAATATATATAATATCACAATTATAAATATATAACAAGCATAAAAAAAAGAAGGTTGTTTACACTAACCTTCTTTAAGCAAAGGCTTTACTCTGAGTAAACCTTGCAGCATAGGTTCGGTTGGATTTCCCGCCAACCCACTTTTCGTCGCCGTAAAAGCAGTTTCCTTTTAAGGGTCGAACATCACCGAATCGCCACTAAGACCACACTATAATCCCCAAAGCAAAATGCCAAAGCAAACAGTCTAGAGAATTTCTCAAACAAATGAATTATGCTCTTATCCTTTTTTGCAAAGTGAATTTCAAAAATTTGCTTTTTCGCTTTAAAACCATTTTGGCCAAAACAGTTTTAAATAAATTTTATCCCAACAACTTCACTCAAGGCTGGCTACACTGCACACAGCAATTTTTTTACCGCAATGCAGGTTCTTCCCAATCAGTAGAACCTCTAACGGAACCACCGGTATGGGTCTCCACGAAATTTGGGCCACCTCTGTATGCCATTACAGCGCTCCCAAAAATCTTAACTTCCAGCATAAGCCCCAGTTTGGGCAACCAAAGCCAACACCAGAAACTTCACAGATATGCCATTTAACGCTTTTAACGCCTTCCAAGCAAGTTCATTTGACTAGAATACTGCGCCTTCGCTTAAGTATATTATACTATAAACTTATAAAAAATACAACTATCTTGCTACGCTTCCATATCATTGCAGTTGGTAGCTATTTTTGCTAAAACAAGCGCGTTAGCATAATTTTTTGCAAAAACTTTTTCATCTGCATTTATAAACCTTTCCAAATCCTCAACACTTTTTAAAACATCTTTTCCATATCCATTTCCCAAATTTAAACTAAGAAATTTTAAAGAAGAAACAACTTCCCCATCATCAAAATAACAATACAAATCCAATCCCTCTTCAATATACTTTTTTACCAAAGGATAATCATCTTCATCGCAGCCAAAAATTGTTTCAAAATTTTCATCTGCATTTTTTTCAATTAATTTCAATTTTAATTTTTTATTTCCTTCAGAATCCATTATTTCAACTTTTTCAAATAATTCAAACAAGTATGTAAAACTTCCGTCATTTAACTTAACATAACTAAGCTTTCCAACTCTATTTTCTTTCATAGAAACAATCTCCTTGCTTATTTAAACTTATTTCATTGCTGTGGAACATATTCCCATTTCAATTCTGTTGAATTCCAGATATATTTTCCCGCTTTAACATTATTAATCAACATGGTGTTTTGATCGTAAATATTTTCAGCATTTTTTATTATCCCTGCGCTATTAAGAAACATACTAATATTTTCCGTCCCAATAATTGCTCCATTACAATCTATATATGCATTGCTTGGATTATTAGACGATATGCTTAAACTGCTTGCAAAAATTAAATTAACTCCACTAGGAATAGTAACAACTTCAGTTAATTCAATTGATTTAATATCTTTAACAATAACACTAGAACCGCTTTTGCTAGAAGCCAATGCGTTAGCTACATCTTTTCCACTTCTGATTACAAGAGTTCCATAGTTAGAAATTGTTCCATTATTTAAACTAAAAGAATTAAAATCAAGAATAGTCTTTCTATAATTTGTAAAAGAACTTTCTTCCAAGTCTATGTTAGACGCTAAAATAATTTTGTTATCAGAAATATTGCTACTTTTAATTATATTATTATATGAGGTTAGCTGACTTAAATTGTTTACATAAAATATGCTTCCATAAGTTATTCTAATTTCCCCTTCATTTTTAAATGAATTAGGAACATTTAAAACTCCACCATTCATAATTATTAAACCAGTGTTGACAATTTCTTTTGTTGAACTAGATTCAACAATTTCGCCAGAAAGTGTTATTTGTCCGTTATTTGTCATTTGTGCATCATCACATTTTATTGAAGCGTTTTGGTCAACAATAATTTTCCCATTGTTGATTATGCTTGCATTTTCTTCAACATGAATTTCCCCATCTATTTTTAGAACATAATTTTTATCAATTATAAGAGTAACACCATTTGATATATTAAAACTGCCTGTGTAATTTTGATTTAAAACAAGTGTTTCCCCTGTCTTTAAAGTATCAAGTTTTTCTTGAAGAGAAGACAAAATCTTAAATTTGCAAATAATTGTTTGCCTATAATTTCCACACCCTGTTATATAAACAACACCATCACCTGCATTAACATTTTCTCCATATGAAAGGTTATAATCTTTCCCTTCAACTAAAACTTTGTTATCATGTTTTAAAACTACTTTTGGTTTTAAAGTTTCTCCGTTGTAAATCATATCATCAATTTCTTCAACCATACTTAAAGATAAAGCAATTCTATCATTTTGAGGAGCCGAACTTTCTTCATTACATGCAGAAAAAATAAATGCCAAAGGCAAAATTGCTACAATAATAATTAGAGAATATAACAACTTTTTCATATATATTCCTTTTGTCAAAATTATTATAACACAAAGTTTTTAAAAAATAATCTTTTTTTATTAAAATATTTCTTGATTTTATAAAAAAAATAATATAAACTATTTTTAGTTGGAAAGGTGTCAGAGTGGTCGAATGTGCTGGTCTCGAAAACCGGTGAGGTGAAAGCCTCCGCGGGTTCAAATCCCGCCCTTTCCGCCAAATAAAACTGATAAGATTTTCTTATCAGTTTTTTCGTTTTGCCTAAACATAATCATCTTATATTCCTACAATTTTTTACTAATAATCAGGAATTAAGTTCATCATTTCGTCTAAAGAATCTGAATTAAGATATGTATCAGGAATTTTGCCAATTATAATATTTTCACATATTAAAACTTGAGTTGAAGTTTCAACTGTTTGATGTGCTGTTGGTAAAATAATATTAATTTTTGAACTTAAAACAACATAAATTTTATGGTTTGTTTGATTAATACCAGCAGTTGTAAATTCGCTTTTAAATGAGCTTGATATTGCACCGATTGGCGACATTTTTATGTTAATACTTGGCCCTCTACCCGCAAGTATAGGAAAGCCACTAAATGTTCCAATAGGAACATTTATACCCTGCTCACCAACACTTTCCAAATTTTTAGTTGCAGTTTTTGTTAATGTTCTTGTTAACAAGTTAATTTGAATTGAATTTGCTTGAATTAAAGAAACATTACCCTCTGTATCTTTTGTTATTTCTATCAAATTATCATACAAATCACCTTGGCTAACAACTTCATAAACAGCGGAGCCAATTGCTTGGGTGGCCAAGCTTTTAATTTCTGCCTCGCTCATATGAATAATAACCGGATTTACCACATACGTTAAATACAATAAAATTCCAACAATAAATAGCAAAAAAATTGACACACCAACCCAAATTTTTTGCTTTGTTGTTAGTTTCCTTTTGTTTCTATTATTGTTTAAATATTTTAACTTTCTGTGAAAACATCTCACCCTAATATATATGCAACAAAAACGGCAAAGTTGAAATATAAGCTAAATAAAAAAAGCAAACAAAATTTATTTGCCTTTATGGTGGGCAGTAAGGGACTCGAACCCCTGACTTCCTCCACGTCAAAGAGACACTCTACCAACTGAGTTAACTGCCCTCTTTCAATTGTTAGTTTAACATAAAAATTTAGTTTAAACAAGCAAAATAATCATACTAATCAACCATTTTTAAAGAAGTGTTCATATCAACTTTGTTTATTTTATTTAAAAGTAGTAAATCTATGATAAGAATTAAGCCAATTAAAACAGCAAGGGTTGCAATGTATGGCCACCAACTAACATCAGATAGAACGCCAATGTCCAAGTATCCAAACAAAAACCAAACCAACAAACAACCAACAGGAATTCCTAAGGCAATGGCAATTATAGACATTATAAAAATTTCTCTATAAATATAGGTTGCAACCTCAAACTTATGATAGCCCAAAACTTTAAGAGTTGCAATTTCTCTTGTTCTTTCAGCAATGTTCATATTAGTTAAGTTATAAATTACAAGCAAACAAAGGCCACAAGCAAAAACAATTAAAACAGAAGATATTTGAGCAATTGCATCTGCTATGGCAACTAATTTTTCACTTGTAGTAACCGCATTATAAAGTGAAAATCCAGCAAAAACAATTGCAGTTGCTCCACCTACTGATACCAATGTCATAATGAAATGTTTTTTATATCTGAAAATATTTCTTAATGCTGATTTATATTTAAATTTAGTTCTGTTCCAAATAAAAGGAATTTTTTCAAATAAAATTTTCTTTCCAGGTTTTGGAGATTTTGGGCGCAATAAATCCGCTGGTTTTTCTTTCAAATTTCTAGAAATAACAATAGCAGTAATTCCAGCAACCGAAACTAACATTCCAATTGAAACAATAATTCCAAGCAAGAAACTATAATCTCTAGTCATTTCTGGAATGAAAATAACACTATTAAAACCAGGATAAATGATTTCAGGAAGCGCAAAAACTCCAATTAGTGTTCCTGCAATACAGCCTGCTAAACAACTTACCGCCGAAAACAAAACATATTTAAAAATTATCTTTCCATTTCCATATCCAAGCGTTTTATAACAACCAATTATTTGTCTTTCTTCGTCAATTAACCTTGTCATAGTTGTTGAAACAACCAAAATGACAACAGCTATAAAGAACAAAGGAAAAACAAAACTAATTTTGTTAACTTTATCTGTGTATGATTGAGTAACAATAAAACTTTTGTTATCTTCCATAGTTAAAATTTTATAAGAATCGAAAGACAAGTTTTCTTCAAAACTTAAAACAACTTCTTTTACAGCATTTTTATATTGTTTTGAAAAATAATCTAAATTTGCAGTTTGGTTTAACTTAACATATAAATCTGTTACAGGCAAATTAAAACCAAAATTTGTGTAGGCTGAATCTAAATACATTATTGCCTCCAACGGCTCTTGATCGTTTAAATTCGGCTCGCCATCTTTGCTGTAAATAATAGGGTTTGCAACAATGCCAACAATCTCAAAAGTTTTTCCAAAAAATTCAATCTTATCCCCTATTTTATATTGATGCATTTTGCTAATTTGTCTCTCAACAACAATTTGGTTTTCTCCGCTAGGGAAAGCCCCTTCAACAAGACTTAATTTATTAACAGTATTTAAAGAAAAATCCATACAAAAAACTCTTGAACTTACTCCGTTAACATCAAGATCTATTGAAAACAAAGTTTGATAATCTTCCACCCCATCAAACGAAACAATTTCTTCTATTTGTTCAGTTGTAAAACCCAATGATGATGTAGATTTAAAAATTAAATCTGAAGCATTATATTTATGTAAATTATCAGTAACAGATGTTCTTGTTATTGGGGAAAGCGCACCCAAGCCAGAAATAATTGCAAGCCCAAGCATTACAATTAATGTAATTGCAAAAAATCTTCCCAAATTATTTTTAAATGTTCTTTTAATTGTTTTTGGATAAGATTTCATTTTACCACTCAATCTCCTCAATATCTTTTGGATTTTTGTTTATTTCAACATCCTCAACTTTCCCGTTTTTAATTTTAATAACCTTATCAGCCATATCTTTTATTGCTGCATTATGTGTAACAACAATAATTGTTTTCTTTTCTTCTTTACACATGTTATGAAGCAATTTTAAAATGCTTTTTCCTGTAAAATAATCAAGAGCACCTGTTGGCTCATCACATAGCAATATTTTTGGATTTTTTGCTATTGCACGCGCAATTGAAACACGCTGTTGTTCGCCACCAGACAACTGTGAAGGGAAATTATTTATTCTATCTTTTAATCCAACTTTTTCTAAAATATCAATTGGATTATACGCGTTTTTGCAAAGTTCAACGGCAAGTTCAACATTTTCAAGCGCTGTTAAATTTGGCATTAAATTATAAAACTGAAAAACAAATCCAACATCATTTCGCCTGTAATTAGTTAAACTTTTAGAATTAAGCTCTCGCAAGTTTGTTCCACTAACATATAAATCTCCAGAAGTAATAGAATCCATTCCTCCCATAAGATTTAAAAGAGTTGTTTTTCCCGCTCCGCTAGGGCCAAGAACAACCGCAAATTCTCCTTCATCTATATCAAAAGAAATGCCATTAACAGCATTAATTTCGTTGGAACCAACTTTAAAAGTTTTAACAACATTATCTGCAACAACAATCTTATTTTCCATTTTATCCTCTCCGTTTAAAATTAGTTTTATGAAATAATTTTTATAAATTCATTAGGGTTTAAACTAGCACCACCAATTAGTGCTCCACAAATATCATCATTTTTTAATATGTTTTTTGATGTTTCTGATGTTAAGCTGCCACCATAAATAATTTTTTGATTTTTGCTAGCGTTTTCTGAATAAAGGTTTGAAATAACATCTCTAATAACTTTAACAGCAGTTGAGATATCTCCATTTTTAGCAACTTCACCTGTTCCGATTGCCCAAACAGGCTCGTATGCAATAATAACACTGCTTAATTCATTTTCATAAATTCCAACCAAAGCCTCTTCTATTTGGCTTTTCAAAACTTGATTTGTTTTCTTAGAATTTCTTTGAAATTTGGTTTCACCAACACACAAAACAACTTTTAAACCATGCCTAAGAGCCGTTTTAATTTTTTTGTTTATTTTTTCATTACTTTCATTAAAATAGTTTCTTCTTTCGCTGTGCCCCAAAATAACTAACCCAACATTAAGATTTTTAAGCATATCAGCAGAAATTTCACCAGTGAAAGCGCCAAACTCCTGTTCATGCATGTTTTGCGCACCAAGAACAACCCTTTCATCTAAAAACTTGCCATTGCAAAGCGCAGTAAAAGGTAAACAAATACAAATTTCATCAGATAAATTTTTTGGAATTAACTTGTTGAATTCGTTTATATATTCCAAAACTTCATCGTTGGTTTTATTCATCTTAAAATTTGCTATAAAAATTTTATTCATTTTAAACTTCCTTAACATCTGTTAACGCATCAAGCCCAGGAACATCTCCACCTTCCAAAATTGCTAAACTAGCACCACCACCTGTTGAAATGTGAGATATTTTATTTTCAAGTTTTAACATTTTAATTGCTGCAACACTATCTCCTCCCCCAACAATTGAAAACCCTTTAGCATTTGCTATTGCTTTTGCAATTGCTTCTGTTCCATCAATAAAATTAACAAATTCAAAAACGCCCATAGGTCCGTTCCAAATAAAAGTTTTGCCCTTTTTTATGATGTCTTTATAAAGCTTTATAGTCTTAGGGCCAATATCTAACCCCATATAGTTTTCAGGAATATCATCAACATTAAAAATTTTTGGATAAGCATTAGCGCTAAATGTTTCGCTTGCAGCAACATCAACAGGAAGAATTATTTCTTTTCCTTCATTTTTTGCTTTTTCTAAAATCTCTCTTGCAACTTCAATACTGTTTTCATCAACAATAGATTTTCCAACGTCATATCCCTCAGCCTTTAAAAATGTAAAAGCCATTGCTCCACCAATTAAAACCTTATCTGCTTTTTCCATAAGATTTTTTACAACGCCAATTTTATCAGCAACCTTTGCTCCACCCAATATTGCAATAAGCGGACGGTTTGGATTTTCAATTGCCCTCGTTATTGTATTTATTTCTTTACCAACTAAGAAACCCATTGCGTTTTCAGGCAAAAATTTAGCAACTCTGTATATAGATGCATGTTTTCTATGGATTGTTCCAAATGCATCATTAACGTAAACATCAGCCATGCTAGCTAATTTTTTAGCAAAATAGTAATCATTATTTTCTTCTTCTTCATAAAATCGTAAATTTTCTAAAATTAAAATTTCTCCAGCTTTTAAGTTCTTTGCTTTCTCCATAGCATCTGGCCCAACAACATCAACAGCAAAGTGTATTTTATTGCTTAAATACCTAACAAGATGTTGAGCAACAGGAAACATCGAGTATTTTGAGTTATATTTTCCTTTCGGTCTTCCTAAATGAGAGCAAATAATTAATTTTGCATTCTGTTTTAAAATATATTTTATAGTTGGCAATTCTTCATATATTCTCGTATCATCTAAAATATTTCCGTTTTCATCCAAAGGAACATTAAAATCAGCTCTCAATAGAACCGTCTTATTCTTAATGTTTAAATCAGTTAAAATTCTTTTCATGTAATCCCCCTTTAAATTATTATTAGTTTAGCACCTTAAAATTTTTTTAACAAATATTTTGTTAAAATTATTGCGATTTAAAAAAACTTGTTATATACTTGAAAAGTAAAATTTTTTTTGGAGTGTATTTATGGACTTATTTAAAAAATGTGATGATTATAAAAGAATAGATGAATTAAAAAAAGTTGGTTTATACCCTTACTTCCATCAATTAACAAGCGGTCAAGACACTATCGTTCAAATGGAAGGTAAAAGAACAATTATGATTGGCTCTAACAATTATTTAGGCCTAACATCTAATAAAGAAGTAATTGAAGCAGGAATCGAAGCCTTAAAAAAATATGGAAGTGGTTGTTCTGGTTCAAGGTTTTTAAACGGAACTCTCGATTCCCACATCTTACTAGAGAAAGAATTAGCAGAATTTTTACATAAAGAAGCTTGCGTAACTTTTTCAACAGGCTTTCAATCAAATTTAGCAATTATAAGTGCCATAGCAGGAAGAAATGATGTTATTATAAGCGACAAAGAAAACCATGCAAGCATTTACGACGGATGTAGATTGTCTTTTGCTAAGCTTTTAAGATATGAACACAATAACATGGAAGATTTAAAACATCAGTTAGAATCAGTAGACAAAGACAAAGGAATATTAATTGTTACAGATGGTGTTTTCTCAATGAGCGGAGAAATTTGCAACCTTCCCGAAATTGTTAAACTAGCAAAACAATTTGGAGCTAGAGTTATGGTTGATGACGCCCATGGTTTAGGCGTAATTGGCGAAGGCGGAAGAGGAACAGCTTCTCATTTTGGCTTAGAAAATGAAGTTGATATAATAATGGGAACATTCAGCAAATCATTGGCAAGTTTAGGCGGATATGTTGCATGTAGCGAAAGTGTTGCAAATTACATAAGACATAATTCCCGTCCATTCATATTTAGTGCAAGCATAACTCCTGCAAGCGTTGCTTGTGCAAGAAAATCATTAGAAATTTTAAAGCGCGAACCAGAAAGGGTTGAAAATCTCAATAAATTAGGAGATTATTTCCGCGAAGGTTTGAGAAAAAGAAATATTAAGTTTATAGAAGGAAAAGCACCAATTGTTGCAATTTGGACATATTCAGACGAAAATTCATTTTTAGCCTGCAAAATGCTTTTAGAAAAAGGTGTTTATGTTAACCCTGTAATATCCCCTGCTGTTCCAGTTGGTCAAAGCATTTTAAGAACATCTTTCACAGCAACCCACACAAAAGAACAACTAGATGAAGCAATGGATAAAATTAAAGAAGTTCTTGATGTAATTCTTAACAAAGAAAATTAATACTCTTTAAATATCAAATTTTATTTTGAAAATATAAAATTTAAAGAACTCTATCATAATTGGTAAAGTTCTTTTTTGTTAGCTTAAAGCCTTTTAACTTACGAAATAAAAGTACTACGCAAAGTACTATGCAAGTACTATGCAAAAAACAAAAAACAATATTTTGTATATATTATATAATAAATACCTACAATTTATTGTATTAATTTGTTAATTTGGCAAATAAAAAAGCTTGGCGAATTTCACCAAGCTGTCTTTTAATTTTTTAACAATTATTCAACAGAAATTATATAGTAATAAACTGGTTGTCCACCATAAATTGCTGTTACTTCGCATTCTGGATATGTTTTTTCAAGAGCTGCCCTCAACTTTTCAGCATCAGATTCATTAATGTCTTCACCGTAAAAAAGTGTTATATTAACGCTATCTTCATCAACTAATTTGGCAACTAAATCTTCAGTTGTTTTTTGAACATCATTTCCTTTTGCCAAAATTGCTTTATCATCTAAGCCAATAATTTCTCCAACAGAAAGGTCAAAACCATCAACATGAGTTGCCCTAACAGCATATGTTACTGAACCAGCTTTAACATTTTCTATTGCAGAATTCATAGATTCTATATTATCTTCAATAGATCCTTCTGGATTAAATGCTAACGCAGCTGCAATTCCTTCTGGAACATTCTTTGTTGGTATAACGTGTATTGTTTTATCTGAAAGAGCTTTTGCCTGCTCTGCCGCTAAAATGATATTTTTGTTATTAGGGAAAACAAAAACACTTTCTGCAGAAACCTTAGCAACAGCATTAGCAATATCAGCAGCACTTGGATTCATTGTTTGACCACCAGCAATAATTTGGTCGACTGTTAAATCTGTAAACAAATTTGCTAAGCCTTCGCCAGGAGCAACAGCAACCATTCCTAAAGGTTTTAGCTCTTCAACCTTTTTCATGTTTTTCTTCAATTCTCTGTTTTGCTCTCTCATGTTTTCAATTTTAATGTTCCATATTTCACCAAGTTGAAGCGCATATCCAAGCGCCATGTTAGGATCATTGGTATGAACATGAACTTTAACAAGACTTAAATCTCCAATGCATAAAACAGAATCGCCAATTTCCATTAATTTTTCACGAAGTTTATCAATATCTGCTTCTGTGGTTTTCTTTAACATATGAATAATCATGAATTCAGTACAATAGCCAAATTCAATTTCTGCTAAATTGTTAATATCAGCAATAACATCATCAACAGATTGAACAGGTTTTGAATCGTCAAAAGTAAATGTTAGTGTCTCATCTCCACAAATCGCTTTATAAAAGCCTGTAAAAAGGACAATTAAACCCCTTCCGCCTGCATCAACAACACCTGCTTTCTTTAAAACAGGCAACATTTCTGGTGTTTTTTGAAGAATATCTTCACCCTTTTCTAAAACAATTTCCATGAATTCTTCAAAATCCTGATGCTTTTTAGCAGCCTCAATTGCAGATTCAGCCATTGTTCTAATAACAGTTAAAATCGTCCCTTCTTTTGGTTTTGTAACTGCTTTATAAGCAATGTTTGCACCCTCTTGAATTGCCTTAGCAAAAATTTTGGTTGTTATTTCTTGATGTTGCGCCAAAACAGAAGTTAAACCTTTTATAATTTGAGATGTAATAACCCCAGAATTTCCTCTAGCGCCTCTTAATGCACCCTTCGAATAAGCTTCACAAAGCGAATCCATGCTATTATTAATGCAATTATTAACTTCTGCTGACGCAGATTTTATAGTCAAAAACATGTTTGTTCCTGTATCCCCATCTGGAACAGGAAAAACGTTCAAAGAATCAACAACCTTTTTATTTTGTTCAAGCAAGCTAGCGCCTGCCATAACCATCTTCCTAAAAACCGAACCATTTATCGTTTTTTGCATATTTATCATCCACCTTATAATTACACACGGATACCAACAACATGAACATTAACAGTGTCCACAATCATACCCGTAAAATTTTCAACACTATATTTAACAGCACTTTTCAAGCTTTCTGCAACAGCGCTAACAGACACACCGTATTTTAAAATACAGTAAATATCAATAAAAATTCTACTATCAACACTTGAAATTCTAACACCCTTAGAATAAGGTTGTTTTTTAATAAGTTCTGTTAAACTTTCTTTTAAAGAATTTGCAACAAGATCAACAACGCCATAACAATCAAGCGCTGCATAACCTGCAACAACTGCAATACTTTCTTCTGAAATGGTTATTTTACCATAATAATTTTTAGTATCAACTGTCATTTAAAACCTTATAAATACAAATTCTTACGAATAATAATATACTACATAATAAAAAAATATGCAACAAAAAAATTCATTATTGATAAAACTATTTAACAAATACTAGAAAAGTTGTTTTTTTGATTTAATAATTTATTAAAAATCACTTGATTTTTTTTAAATCGTATGATAAACTTAGTCGGTAAAAATAATAACAAGATTGTCGGAGGAAAAAATGAGCAAAGTTTGTGAAATATGCGGAAAAGGAAAAATGAGTGGCAAAAATGTTAGCCATAGCAATAGAAAATCAAACAGAACTTGGGATGTAAACCTTCAACAAACAACAGTCGTTGTTGATGGAAAAGAAAAAACAGTTCGCGCATGTACAAAATGCATTAAAACACAAAAAAAAGCATAAAAAAATTATTCAAATTCTTATAAAAAAACACGATTAATCTCGTGTTTTTTTTAAGTTTCTAAAATTGCTTTAATTCTTCTAACTCCCGATGAACTGCTTTCTTCTTTAACTATTTTAAATTTTCCAAGGTCTTTTGTGTTTTCAGCATGTGGCCCGCCACAAATTTCTTTACTAACATCTCCAATAGTATAAACAGAAACAATTTCTCCATATTTATCGTTAAATATTCCTGTAGCTCCTGCCGCTCTTGCTTGTTCAATTTGCATTTTTTCGCACGAAACAGGTATGGCTAAATTTATGTTTTTGTTAACTTCGTTTTCAATTTCTTTAATTTCATTTTCTGTAAGCTTTCTATCAAAATTAAAATCAAATCGCAATCTCTCAGGAGTTATATTAGACCCACATTGATGAATTTCCTTGTTTAATATTTTGTTAAGAGCCGCTAAAAGAAGATGTGTTGCAGTGTGCAATTTTGCATTTTGCTCAGACGAATCAGAAAGCCCTCCTTTAAACGAACCAGCAGATATTTTTGATTTTTCTTGATGCTCTTTAAAAGCTTTGTTAAAGCCTTCAATATCAACCAAGTAGCCAACTTCACTTGCCATTTCTTGGGTCAGCTCAATAGGAAAGCCAAATGTATCAAAAAGCCTAAAAGCTTTATTTCCTGCAATAATTTTAACATCTGGCGCAAAAGTTTTTAAATTATTAATCAGTTTATCAAACTCTTTATTTCCTTGTTCCAATGTCTTTTCAAATTTATTATATTCTTTGTCAATTTCATCTAAGATAAAATCTTTCTTAGCAATTAAGTTTGGATAAACATCTCCGTATTTATTAATAAAGGCTTTTGCAACTTCTTTAAACAAACCACAATCACAATTTAATTTCTTAATATATCTAATTGCCCTTCTCATTAACCTTCTAAGAATATAGCCCGCCCCAACATTGCTTGGAGTAATACCCTTAACATCGCCAATAAGCATAACCGAAGTTCTTGTGTGATCACAAATAATACGAATAGCCCTAGTAACATTTTCGTCTTGCCCATATTTTACATTAGCAGAAATTTCAATTGTTTTAATAGCATCTCTAAACAAATCGGTTTTGTAAGCATCTGAATATCCGTTTAAAAATGCTAAATTGCGCTCAAATCCAAATCCTGTATCAACATTTTTTTGGCTTAATTCCTCTAATTTGTTGCCAGCAAGTTGTTTATATTGCATATAAACATCGTTTCCAATTTCAACATATCTTCCACAATCGCAATTAACATCACAAGAATCACAGCATTTTTCATCTGTTTTAGGATAAAACCATTCGTTATCTGGCCCACATGGGCTATTTTCAATTCCCTCCAAAGCCCACCAATTTTCTTTTAAGTGAAAAATGTTCTCTTTTTTTATTCCGTTCTTTATTAGAATTTTTTCTGTTTCTTCATCTTTTGGCGCACCGTTTTTGCCAGCAAAAACAGTTGAACAAATTTTATCTTTCTCAAATCCAAATTCCTTTGTTAAAAGTTCAATAGTCCAAGCAACTTTTTCTTCTTTAAAATAATCTCCTAAGCTCCAATTTCCCATCATTTCAAAAAATGTAAAGTGAGATTCATCACCAACATTTTCAATATCAACAGTTCTTATACACCCTTGAACATTGCAAAGTCTCTTTCCTTTTTCGTGTTCTTTTTCGCCTAGCAAATATGGCATTAATGGTTGCATTCCGGCAACATTAAACATAACGCCCGTTTCACCATCTCCAATTAACGAAACAGCGCCAATATCAACATGTCCCTTACCCTTATAAAAATTTAACCATTTATCTCTTAATTGTTTACTAGTGATTTTATCCATTGTCCCTCTCGCTTATCTTGAATTAAATTATATCAAAATTAATCTCTATGTGCAACAACTAAAACAAATCTTAAAAGATTTAAAATTGCCATAACAAGCGCAGCAACATAAGTTAATCCAGCTGCTCTTAAAACTTTTTTGCAACCAACAATTTCTGTTGAGTCAAGAATATTTGTTTCTTCTAAAATTTTCAACGCTCTATTAGATGCATTGTATTCAACAGGCAAAGTAACTAAATTAAGCAAAACAGCAAGTCCAAAAAAGCCAATTCCTCCCCAAAGAAAAATTGCGCCCCAAAGCCCATCTAACCAAACAAAGTTAAACAACAATCCAATAACAACCATAGGCCAAAGAAGAGTTGAAACAATGTTAGAAAAACGAACAACCCCGTTTCTTAATTTAGCAGGAAAATATTTTTTATTATGTTGAATTGCATGCCCAACTTCATGAAGAGCAATGCCAAGCGCAGCAATTGAATCAGATTCTATAACATCTTTTGAAAGAGAAACAGTGTTAGAAGAAGGATCATAATGGTCTGTTAATCTTCCAGAAATTGTGTTAATCTTAACATTTTCAAGATTAGCCCCATCTAAAATTCTTCGTGCAGCCTCCCCAGCTTTAACCTCGCTTTTAGCCTTAACTTTACTGTAATAGTTATAAGCAGAATTAACTTTCGATTGTGCAATAATAGCAAAAATAATTCCCGGAATTAGTATAACCCCCATTAAAACATATTCCCAATATAACATTTCAAAACCCTCCTTAAAACAATTTAGATTTTCTTGTTAAAAATGTCCACCAAAGTATAGACCTTAAAAAATCTCCAACATAAGTTAATAAAGCAGATTTTAAAAGCTCTCTTGCCATTTCCAATTCTTCATCGTCAAATGTATCAGTTTTCTTCAACATTTCCAATCCTCTATTCGAAGCGTCTTTTTCAAGAGGTATACAAGCAAGTTTAACAATTAATGCAAAAAGGAAAATAGCAAGTGACAAAACCAAAAACGATAAACCAATTTCGTATATTTCTGTAAAAATTAAAACCAAAAACAATACTACAATTGCAAACGGAAACATAAAATATCCAATAATTCTAACAACTTTTGTTAAAATTTTATTTAGTTTAAATTTCTTTGAATTAGAAATATCTTGGCTTGCATGCCCAAACTCATGAGCAACAACTGTTAGCGCAGCAACACTAGCAACATCACAGGTTGCCTCAGATAGAACAACCATTTTAGACTTAGAGCTGTATCCATCATTTAAATACCCTTTTGTTCTGCCAACAGATATTCTACCACCAAATAAATTGTTTGTTAAAAAGAGAGCAAACTGCCCCCCATTAACCTTTTTATTACAAGGAATGCGATTGTATTGTTCAAAAGTGTCTAAAAGTTGCGCATTAGCATAGGTTGCTATCGCCAGCGCAAATAACAAAAACAACACCACTATTCCAATTAAAACATAAACCATGTTGTATATTATAACCTTGAAACTAATAAAAAACAAACACTTTTTTATAGATATTTTTTAACTGTTTCCTCAATTTGAGCTTTTTGTCTTAACCCAATTAATTTTTCCTGGTCAACTCCTTGTTTGAAAACAATCATTGTTGGAACGCTCATAATCCCATATTTTCTTGCAAGATCCAAGCTTTCATCAATGTCAACTTTAACAACATTAAATTGACCGTTGCTATCTTGCTCAACTTTTTCCAATATAGGAGAAAGCATTTTGCAAGGTCCACACCATGTTGCAAAAAAATCAACAATAGTTGGCTTCTCGCTGTTAATAATTTCATTAAATTCATTGCTTTGTATTATTTTCATTTTAATCCTCCACTATATTATTACTCATTTTTTTTGCTATATATTTATTTTTTTTAAATTTGGCTAAAAACAATTTGATAAAAAGAACAATTATAAAACCTATTAGCGTTAGCCCCAAAACCAACAAATAGTGATATAAATTTTCTTTAAATATGAAACCAAATCCAAAACCAATTAAAAACAAAACAACCGGTATAAAATAAATAAAGCTTTCAAGAAGAGTCAATTCTTTAGAAGTTTTTATTATATTAACTCTATCTTGTTTGTTTAACTTTTCATTTGTTTCTGCAACAAACTTCTCACCATCTTTTTTAACTAAAACCTTTTTCCCAACAACTTCCAAAACTTCGCAATCTTTTTTATAAATTATTAAATTGTCATTCTTTTTCATAGAAAATATTATATCAACAATTTTAATTAAAGCAAAACATTTATGATTGTTTTATAACTCAATAATTTTGTTAATAACAAATGATGAAATAACAATGCCACAGGCGGATGGAAAATAACTAGTAGAACCAACAACCCCTTCTGTTTTAACTGGAATTTCACTAGAAAAAGCAACATCTAAATCATCAATTAAATTGTCTTTTGCTATTTTCCTAAATTTTTTTGCAAAAGGGTCATTAAAAGTTTTAAATAAATCGCAAACAACAAAATTTGGAATTCCTTTTCGATTTCCTGCTCCCATTGCAGAGATTATTCTAATTTGTTTTTGCTTGCATGTTTTTATTAAAGTTATTTTTGCGTTAATATCATCAATTGCATCAACAACATAATCAAAATTTTCACAAAAAATTTTATCTGCCTTTTCCAAACAAAATTTATCGTTATACGCAACGACTTCGCAATCAGGGTTTATTTCATTAATTCTATTTGCCATAACTTCAACTTTTGGTTTTCCAGTAGTAGAAGTAA
>CALWRL010000009.1 GCA_944383945.1 uncultured Clostridia bacterium | reverse complement strand
AAAAAAAAAACTATATTCGAAAATAAATTTCCATTAGATAAATATGAAGAAATGCCATTATAGAAATTTTGTCCCCAAATACCTTTTGCTTGCGCAAAGCTTAAATATACATTAATTCCATTATTAATAAAATGAATTGTTATTGCTGGAATGATGCTTCTAGAATAAAGAGTGACGACACCTAAAACCAATCCAATTATTGTTGCATAAAAGAATTGACCAACATTAAGGTGCATTAACCCAAACAAAAGCGCCGAATAACCAACAGCCTTTTTAAACCCAAGAGTTTTAAATCCAGAAAGCAAAAGCCCTCTGTGTGTAAATTCTTCACAAATTGCAGGAAGAACTGCAACAGAAAAAAGTGAAACAAAAAAAGTTGCCCAAGTTGGTTCGCTTGCCTCTCCGCCAGATGAATATGGGAAATAGCCTAACAAATTAAGAATGTAGTTAAAAAACGAACTTATAGCTATATTTAAAACAAAAACAATTAAACCAATTGCTATGGCAATTAAAACAGATTTATATCCAACTTTTCTAACAGAAAAATTGTTTAAAACTTGCTTTTTTGGCGTTTTTGATAACTTAGAAAACAAAAGCCAAGGCAACAAAAACATTAACCCTATTTGCGTTATAACTGTTAAAACAAAATCTCCACTTTCTCCTAAAAAGGAAAATAATCTCATGGAAGAACATATTCTCAAACAAACAAAGAGAACTAAAATTATAAAATAAACTAAATTTGTATAAAAAATGTCGTTATGCTTTTTCAATTTCATCCTACTTTTTATTATATAGTATTTTTTTTAAAATAAAACCTTTTTTATTGTTTTGTTTCTTAACTTGCAAAAGTTCCAACACACCACAAAACAACCGCTAAAACAACTGAAAGAATAAATAAAAACATAGATCGTTTTGAAGAAAACTTTTTGTCGCTTAATGCATAATTTTCATAGTAGCGTTGATTATCAGTTAATTCATCACCTTTTTTTTCTTTCATAAATTTGAAAATAAGCCATAGCAAGCCAGCAGCAACAACAGCAACCCCAAACGCCATGAAAATAATTCCAACAGTGAAATTCGTTTCAGAAACTTCCAAATTTATAGTTATATAATTATAAACAACAACAATCGCATTGTTTAAAAAATGAACAACCATGCTTGCAATAATAGACCCCGTTTTTAAAACAACCAAAGCCAAAACAACACCTAAAATAAATTGATAGAAAAATTGCATTGCGCTACCATGTGCAAGTGCAAAAAACAACGCAGAAATTAAAACCGCTCCAACCGAGCCAAATTTCCTTAGCCCATTAAAAACAACCCCTCTATAAAGCAGTTCCTCGCAAATTGCAGGAAGAACTGCAAGTAAAAATAAATTTAAAATAAGCCACCAGCCATTAGTTAGTGGAAATGGAAGGCTAGAATCTGGGTTGTAGCCAATTTGTTGCATTAAATACATTAAATAATTTATTAAATATAAACTCCCAAACAAAGTTATAACAGCAATTAAACAACAATATAAAACATTAAGCCAGCCAAACTTAAATTTAATTAAACTTGCTTTAACAAAATTAATTTTAAAACCTTTGTTATATAAAAAGAAAATTCCAACCATACATAAATTCGCAAGAATAATATAGCAAACCATTAGCGCTGTGTTTTCTTGAATGTTTGAAATTCCAAAAGGAATTGCAATTAAACTAATTATAACCATGGCAATAAAACTAGGAAGTATAAGAGTTAACAAAAAAACAAAGCTGGAATCTTCATCGCCATAAAAATTTCTTTGATAAACATTTTTATCTGCTTTATTCATAGAAATAATTATATCAAAAAAAATTTTTTTTAAAAATAAAATATCATATTTAATAAACAAAATAATTAAAAAATGCTCGCATGAACAAATGTTCAATTATTAATATAAATAAAATTAATTACGATAATATCGTAACATTAAAATTAAAAGAAAAAAACAGGCATGTCGCCTGTTTTTTTGTTAATAGCAACTTGTAAAAAATTTTATACCGCTGGTTTTTCCGAAATTGGTTTAATTTTGTCAGCATGAAATTTCCAACGCATATTCCCTTGATAATCTGCAACACTCGCATCAGGAACATAAATTGCAGTTACATTAGAAGGAATTGCAGGGCTTCCCAAGTTTCCCAAACTTGGCGGAGTTATTGCTTTAATTGTTATTGATGTTAACCTGCTACAACCATAAAATGCAGAATTTCCAATTGATGTAACACCTGCTGGGATTGTTATTGATGTTAACCCGCTACAACCATAAAATGCAGAATTTCTAATTGTATTAACCCCTTCTGGTATTGTTATTGATGTTAACCCAGTGCAACCAGAAAACGCATACTCTCCAATTACGCTAACCCCTGCCGGAATTGTTATTGATTTTAACCCACTGCAATTAAAAAATACATAATTGCCAATTGTTGTAATCAAATTTGGCAAGATTATTGATGCTAAGCTACTACAACCATAAAATGCAGAATTTCCAATTGTATTAACCCCTTCTGGTATTGTTATTTCTGTTAATTGGCTACAACCATAAAATGCAGAATCTCCAATTGTTGTAACCCCTTCTGGTATTGTTATTTCTGTTAATTGGCTACAACCATAAAATGCAGAACCTCCAATTGTTGTAACCCCTTCTGGTATTGTTATTTCTGTTAATTGGCTACAACCAGAAAATGCAGAAACCCCAATTGTTGTAAGCGAATTTGGCAAGATTATTGATGTTAAGCTGCTACAATTATAAAATGCTTGAACATCTATTGTTGTAAGCGAATTTGGCAAGATTATTGATGTTAGCCCACTACAACCAAAAAATGCAGAATGTTCAATTGTTGTAACTCCTTCTGGTATAGTTATTTCTGTCAAACTGGTACAATTTTTAAATGTATTGATACCAATTGTTGTAACTCCTTCTGGTATTCTTATTGATGTTAACCCAGTGCAACCCTCAAATGCATAATCTCTAATTCTTGTAACCCCTTCTGGTATTGTTATTTCTGTTAATTGGCTACAACCATAAAATGCACTACCTCCAATTGTTGTGATCGAGTTTGGCAAGGTTATTGATGTTAGTCCGGTACATTCATAAAATGCACAATAATTAATACTTGTAACTCCTTCTGGAATTGTGTAAGAAGTTCCACTAGCATTTGCATAAGCGAGTATTGTTTTTCCTCCATCAACTAGTAATGCTCTATTATTATCAACTGTATAATATGAGTTTTTTTCTCCTTTGATTTCAGCAAGCTTATAACATTTCTGAAATACACGCTCTCCTATTCTCGAAAGCGAATTTGGCAAGATTATTGATGTTAAGCTGCTACAATTATAAAATGCCCTATCTCCAATTGAATAAACCTTAAAATTTTCGCTTCCGTTTGAAACCATTGGAGGAATTGCTATTTCTCCTGTAATTGATGTTGTTGTAGTATCCTGAAGCATTGCCAGTTTTGCTTCGTTATATAAAGTATATTTTAAACTTCCTTCTGTTTTTGAAGTTGTTGTTTTATTAAATAATGCATAATATTTTTTAGAGGAAGTTGGAGATAATTCAAATGAATAATTCGTATCTGTGGATAAAACTTGCATTGTTTCCGGGTCTGTTGATGTTGCCCATGCTAAAAATTTGTAGCCGCTTTTTGCTGTTGCTGTTAAATTAACAGCGTCTCCAATGTTAAATTTGCCATCTGTTCCCGTTCCGCCAGATACGCTTGCACTTCCATACAAATCGTTATTTGGATACGCATTAATTTGAACATCATTTAAAAGAGATTGGTCAGATAAACTTATTAAATAATCATATGTTCCATTAACTATTTCATTTGCTTGTGCAACAGTAAAAGTAATGGTAATTGTAACGCTTGAGCCACCTTCAACTTTTATGTTTTGGTTTAAAGCATCTGAATAAGATGGCGCTGTAACTGTTTTGTTTAAGTTTACAACTGCTCCAACTTGGTCTTTAACCATAACATAAAGAGCTCTGTCTCGCGATAAATTTTCAACGGTTATAGTAAAAGTTATTGGGCTAGCTGATTCTGTGAAATTTAAGTTATGACCTTTCCATTGGTCTATAACATCTTGATTAGATGGATTGTCTGATGAACTTTCGGAAAAAACTAATTCTGGAAGAGTTATTGTTGACTCTTTCATTCCGCTAATAGAACCTGTTACCCTTGCGTAAACGCTTGTTGCCGTAAAGTTAAGATTTCCTTTTAATGCAACATCTGCTTTCACTGCTGCAAAAACGCAAACTAGTGTTAAAACTAAAACTAAAAAAAACATCGAAATTGTTGTTATCAATTTGCTTTTTAAACTCATAACCCCCACCCTTTTCTTAAGTTAGTTTAATTTATACATTGTATTTTATACTAAAAAATTTTTATAGTCAAACAAAAATCATATAAGTATGTTTTTTATAATAATAAAGCAAATTCAAACAGTTTTTTTGCTTAAATTAATAGTTTTAAAATAAAAAATGAGCTTTACTTATTTCCGATAAAGCTCATTTTTAAAGCTGTTTTTAAAAGTTTTTATTTTATTTAGTTATTACTCTTTTAATGTTAATAATTTTTCATAACATTTTCTGCGTATTTATTGTTAACAACATCGCTGAATTTAACTCTTTTTTCAAGTTCTCCAGCATTCTCCATAACATCTTGAAGTCTGTTAAATGCATCTTCGCTCATAACAGGAGTGCTAACCCAAGCATCAAATTCAATGTAGTTTCTAACCGAAGAAACTATGATGCTATCTTCTGTTGTTGCAAAAGATGGTTTTAATGCTGTTACAATTTCTTCATCTGTTGCGTTTATTAAATAATTATAAGCTCTCATAACCGCATTTAAAAACTTTTCTATTTTTTTTTCATTCTTGTTTATATAGCTTTGCATTGCCATAAAGCAAGTGAAAGGAATTTCTCCACTAGCTTCACCAACCGAAGCAACGATATACCCTTTGCCCGCTGCAACATATTCGCTTGCTGTTGGCTCGAACATTGTACAATAGTCGCCCTGCCCAGCTTCAAAAGCTCCAACAACCAAGTTAAATGCAACATCTAAATTTATATTACATTGTTGAGGATTTGTTCCAACTTCCAAACCACACAACTCAACAGCATATTGAAGCGACATTGCAGGTGAACCGCCTCTTCTTCCGCCGATAATTTCCTTTCCTTTTAAGCTTTCCCATTTAAAATTTGGTTCTGGGTTTCTTCCAACTAAAAGCGACCCATCTCTTTTTGTTAACTGTCCAACAATAACAGGTGTGTTTTTTGCGCCTTCCCCAACAACATAAACTGCCGTTTCAGGCCCTAAAAGGGCAATATCTGCACTTCCGCTTAATAAAGCTGTCATGCTTTGGTCTGAACCGCCGCCATTTGTTAAGTCAATTTCAATTCCTTCTTCTTCAAAATATCCAAGGTTTATAGCAGCATAAAAAGGCGCGTAAAAAATGCTGTGTGTAACCTCGTTTAACCTTATAACATTGCTTGACCCGCATCCCGCAAAAACAACCGAAACGCTTCCAACAATTAAGGCTAAAAAAATTGCAAATTTTTTCATTTAACCTCCTTAAAAAAATAACGCTAAATCATAATATGAATTTATAATTTTTTTTGTTATAAATTTAAATTTAAATTTAAATAATAATTTCTTACCATTATTTTTAAACTAATTTATTTAAATTACACAACATATTTTATAATAATGAAATCATTTAGGATACATCCAGCAACTTATGTTTTTATAATAATTTTATTATTAACGGGCTTTTCTTCGGTTGTTCTACCATATTTAATTGCAATAATCTTGCACGAATTAGCCCACGCTTATGTAGCAAAAAAATTAGGCTATGGTTTAGACAAAGTTTGGATTTTACCTTATGGTGCAAGCATAAAATTTAAACAATTTTCGTTTAACCCAACAGACGAAATAAAAATTGCAATTGCTGGCCCTTTAATGAACATTATTTTAATAATTATAACAGTTATGTTGTGGTGGATTTTTCCTTCTATTTACGCCTCAACCTATTCGTTTGTTATAACCAATTTTTCAATTGCCATTTTTAATATGTTACCAGCCTTTCAGTTAGACGGTGGAAGAAGTTTAAACTGCTTGTTAAAACTAAAAAAAAAAAAAAAAACATTTTATAAAATTTCAAATTACATCAATCTTTTTTTATCTCTTTCATTTTTGGCTTTGTTTATAATTTCATGCTTTTATAAAATTAACTTTTCCTTTGGGTTAATTTCAATTTTCTTATTTCTTGGAATTATAGATGGAAAATTTCAAGGAACCTATTCTCCAATTCTAGACACAATACAACCAAAAAACAAACAAATAATGCCTGTTAAAACTTTTATGGTAATGTCTAATACACCTTTATATAAAATTCTTTGCCAAGTTAACAAATTTAAATTTAATATTATATATGTTAAATTTAAAAACGATCAAATTAAAATTTTAACAGAAATAAAATTAAAACAACTATTAGAAACTTACTCGGCAAACCAAACGCTAGAAGAAATTCTTAAATAGGCTTCATATTGTAATTGCTAATTTAATTTTTTTGATTTTATATTTGTAATATAACTAAATGTTTGTTATAATACAATTTATGGAAATATTAAAAGATGTTAAACAAATTGAAGAAAAATTAAAGTCAACTTTTGGCTTTGAAATAGATATTGATATAGAAAGGTTTGTTAAAGAAAATTTAACAGAACTAGAAATAAATTTTTTAGCAGACAACATAAAAAATAAGCAAATAAACATTGATGATGTTAATTTGTTGTCTGATCTTATTTTTCAACTAAGAAATTATTTAAATGCTCTTTCAAATTTAATTAAATTGCTTTTAATATCAAAAAATTATGAAAGTGTGTTCTTTTTTGTTAAAAAAATATTTGTTGGGCAAATTGGTCAAATAAGATATTCCTCAACAAAACTTCCCTACACTTTTATAGAAAGATATTTTGATAGATTTATTGAAATCGTTAAAAACTGTGATATAGATAGAAATCTTTATCTTCCCTTAATAATTAAAGCTTTTGAAAGCGACAAAACCGAAATTTTATATAATTGGAAAAGGCCAGCAATTGAATTTATGCAAAACTTTTTCAACGAAAATGAGGACTGGACAATTTCTTATATTAATTCAAACAATGAAAACAAGTACAAACTTTTAGAAATTATAACCGATTTTAACACAAGCCGTGGAATTAAAATGTTAATTGATGATTACATTTCAGATAATTCAGACCAACAACAAAATTCCCACATCTTAAAAAAGTATAAACGCGAAACTTTTTTGGAGCTTGATAAAAGATTATACGGAAACATTTCGGAGGAAGAAAAAGAAAGATTATCGGAAGTTTTCATAGCTTTTGGAAGTGATAATGAAGCACTTTCAAGATTGAACGATTTGTATGAAAAAGCAACATCTCCTTCGCTTAAACTAGCCCTAGCAGAAAGGCTTGAAATAATAAAAAGCCCAGAGGTTAAAACAGAAAAACAATTTGTTTATGCAGCAAGAAGAAAAATTAAAGACCCACAAGAAAGAACGCTTGGTGTTCCATTTGATAAAATAAACTTAAACTTAAAAAGCGGTTTTCCTGCAAACAATGTTGTTAAAACATATTTAATTAATGTTTTCAAAGAAGAAAATAATTTAAGCAAACTATCGAACTTAAATTATCTTAAAAATGTTTTTCAACCAGAAGGTTTAAACGATTTTGCTGAAAAATTGTTTGAAGTCCTTTCAAAAAAAGAAGATATTAAAGAAGCAAAATGGGCAATAAGATTTTGTTCGGTTTTAGCAGACGAAAAATTAATAAAAGAAATTTGCAATTTTGATTGCATGCTTTTTGCTTACAATAGAATAAAAGAAGCTAAATATTTAACAGAATGTTTGGCAAGCTGCGGCAGAGAAGAAGTTATTTCAGTTTTTGCTTCGGAAATTTTTCAAAAATTTGAAGATGAAGATTGGAAACAAAATGTTATTTCAATTTTATCTAAAAAAGCAAACATAAACATGGACGACATCGAAGATGCCCTTGCAACAGAAAAAACAAGCGAAAGTAATTTTGAAAAACAAAAAAATCGTCTTTATAGTGCATTTTTAGATGGAAGAGAATTTGAACCTTCTCATTTCAATTCAATTGCAATAAAACAACCTTTCGTCACACTTTTTAAAAAGTTAATTTGGGGCGAATATAAAGGCGAAAAGTTATACAACGCATTTTTATGTTCAACAGATGATGAAGGAAATTTTAAAAGAAACTATTTAATAAAACTTTTAAATGAAGATGAACAAAATTTTAAAGTTAAAATTCTTCACACATTGGATTTAGATGATAGATTTGAAAAGATAACCGATGCAATTCAAGACCCGCTTTTCAAACAATTTAAAAAGATAAAATTTGATGTTAAAGACTTTAAACCACAAACAACAGAAATTGGCAATTTTAACGGAATGTTTATTAACGCCGAAAAATTTGTAAATAACATTCAACAATTTGGTTTTAACATAAACCGAAACGAAGGAGAAATAACCTTTGGCTCTTTAATTAATATAAATGAAGATTTAAAAATTGCTTGCGTTTTAGAATTTAATAAACCAATAAATTTAAACCAAGCTTACTCAAATTTAGGAAATGTTATGTTCTTTAAAACAAAAGATTTATTATTAGATGGAGAAAAATATATATATTCCAAAAATAATGCAATGTCTGCCCCATCTGTTCCGTCAAGATTTTTTGATTATTGTTTAACCTCTGTTGTTACATCATTGCAAGGATAATATCAAAAAATTGCTAAACAGAATAAATATAATAGGAGAATTTAATGAAAATATATAACTCTTTATCAAGAAAAAAAGAAAATTTAGTTGTTGAAAACAACACAGTTAAAATGTACACTTGCGGGCCAACCGTTTATTATTTCCCTCATATTGGAAATATGAGAGCATATATTTTTATGGACTTATTAAGGAAAAGCCTTAAATACTGCGGCTTTAATATTAACGGTGTTATGAACATAACCGATGTTGGCCATTTAGTTTCAGATTCTGACGAAGGCGAAGACAAAATGGAAATTGCAGCAAGAAGAGAAAACAAAAACCCATATCAAATTGCAGATTTCTACACAAATTGTTTTTTTAACGACCTAAGCCGTCTTAACATAGAGCTTCCTGAACATGTTGAAAAAGTAACCAATATTATCGACGACATGATTAATTTTATTAAAGAATTAGAAAAAAAAGGCTACACCTACATCATTGATGACGGCGTTTATTTTGATGTTGAAAAATTTAAAAAATACGGCGAACTTTCTGGAAAAGACCTTTCAAAAATGGGTGTTAATAGAATTGATGAAAACAAACAAAAACACCACCCTTTCGATTTTGCTTTATGGAAATTTGTTCCAGAAAATCACATAATGAAATGGCCTAGCCCATGGGGAACAGGTTGCCCAGGCTGGCACATCGAATGCTCTGCTTTGGGAGAAAAATATTTAGGAAATTCAATAGACATTCACACAGGCGGAATAGACCACAAACCAATTCACCACGAAAATGAAATTGCTCAAAATGATGCAAAAGAAGGCAAACAAGTTGTTAAAAATTGGATGCATGTTGAATTTTTGCAAGTTGATGGCGGGAAAATGAGCAAAAGTTTGGGAAATCTTTACACCTTAAACCAATTAATTGAAAAGGGATACACTCCAATAGATTTTAGATATATGAACTTGCTAACACATTACAGAAAAAGTTTAAACTTTACTTTTAGTAGTTTAGATTCTGCAAAATCTGCTTTAAAATCATTAAAAAATCTTGTAAACGAACATAAAAACCAAAATTATATTACAAAACAAGAAATTTTAGATAACTACAATAAAGAATTTATAGATGCAATAAGCGATGATTTAAATATTCCTCTTGCAGTTGGCGTTTTGTGGAAAATGTTAAGAAATGAACAAAAATCTAACGATATTTATAATCAAGCATTAAAATTTGACAAAGTTTTAAGTTTAGATCTTGATAAAAATGATGAAACAAAAACACAAGAAGAAATTCCACAAGAAATTTTAGATCTTGCAAACCAAAGAAAAATTGCAAGAGAAAACAAAGATTATAAACTTTCCGACGAAATTAGAAACAAAATAAACGAAATGGGATTTAATATTAAAGACACCAAAGAAGGGTATGAATTAAGCAAAATTTAGTAAAATATGGCAAAAGAAAAAAAACAGGTTAATTTAAAGAATGATTTGATTATTAGAACAATTATTTTTATATTTGTTATTCTAATTCTTTGCTCAACATTTTTCTTTAAGGATAAGGTTGAAAATTTAGTTAATTTTGCTCTAAACAAAGACGCCCCATCAACAGTAATAGAAGAAGATGGAATGATTTTTCATTTTGTTGATGTTGGGCAAGCCGATTCCACAATAATAGAATTCCCAACCGGCGAAGTTATGGTTGTTGATTGTGGACACTACACATCAAGTTCAAGTGAAAAATTTCAAAATTATTTAGAAAACATTAGTCTAACCTATGAAAACGGCGAAAAAGTTATTGATTATCTTGTTTTAACACACCCAGATGCCGACCATATTGGAGGCGCAACTTATGTTCTTCAAAACTATTTGGTTAAAAACTGTTATTTGCCTCAAATATACTATTCAGAAGATGGAACATCGCCTGTTGAAGGTGGCGTTGTTTGCAATGATGAAACATACAAAGAAGTTCTTTCATTATTAGAAATTGAACAAGAAGAATTTGGTTGCAATAAAATTTACACAAATGAATTTTTAAAAATAAAATCTAAAACTTATTCTTCGAATGAAGCAAAACAAAACGATGAAATGTGGCTTGTTGAATTTTTTACTCCTTTAACCGGTGAAATTTATGTTGATAAAGGAACAAATTATGCAATAACAAATGATTATTCTCCAATTATGATTATAAGTTACATGGGCAAAAAAGTTATGTTAACAGGCGATGTTGGGAAAGATGTTGAGGAAGACTTTATAAGCGCTATAAATTCTTCAAACTACAACTTGCCCCTTTCATATTTTGATATTGATGTTTTAAAAGTTGCTCATCATGGCAGCAAATATTCAACAACGGAAGAATTTTTAAATGTTATTATGCCAGAAATTGCAGTTATTTCTGTTGGAAAAAACAGTTATGGCCACCCTACCCAAGAAACGTTACAGCGCCTTGAAGAATCTGGAATTAACAAAAACAATATTTACAGAACCGATAAAAATGCAAATATAGCAATAGGAATTTCAACTTCTGGGATTCTATCATTGCAGGCAGATTATGTTCAATACACGGTTTATGAATTTAAGCTGTGGCAAATAATTTTAATTGCAACTTCAATTTCTGCAATTATAATTTACTCTCCATATATAATAAAAGTCGTAAAAATTCATAAAAAAGCTAAAAAAACTAAAATATAATTTTAGCTATTTTATGCAATACTAAAGAGAACTACTATGAAATTTGAAATTGAAATAATAAAAGCGCTTCAAGAAATTTCTTCTCCCCTATTCGATGGAATGTGTAAATTTATATCTCACATTTGTAATTATATAGGGTTTGTGTTTATTTTTGGGCTGTTTTTAATTTTATGTAAAAAGAAATTTGCAATATACTTTGGTTTAACCTACGGCTTTGCAATATTAACAAACTTCACACTTAAATATTTTATTAACAGACCTAGGCCTTATTCAGTTTCTAACGAAATAATTAACATCTTACCCGCAACTGGTGCATCAATGCCTAGCGGCCACACGTTAAGCGCAACAATAATATCTTGTTTTTGTTTATTCCTTATATTTAAATCAACAAAAAACAAACTTATTAGAACAATTTCTGTTTTATGTTTTACAGGCTTTATTTCCATGGTTATAGTTTCAAGAATGTATTTAGGCCAACATTATTTAACAGACACATTAGTTGGATTTATTGAAGGAATTGTTTTTTCAAGTTTATCATTGTTTATGTATGCAAAATCTACAAAGGAGAATGTAAATGGAAATAATAACATCAAGCGCTAATCAAACAATTGAGTTTGCAAGCAATTTTGCAAAACAACTTACCCCTCCAAGCATAGTTTTGTTATCCGGAGATTTAGGTGCGGGCAAAACAACATTCGCAAAAGGATTTGCGAAAGGTTTAAACATATCCGAAATTGTTACAAGCCCAACCTTTACAATTTTAAATGAATATTCTTCAAACCCAAAGCTCTATCATTTTGATATGTATCGCCTTTCTTCAAAAGAAGAAGCCTACGAACTAGGCTTTGAAGATTACTTTGCAAAAAATGATGGCATAATTTTAGTTGAGTGGGCTGAAAATGTGAAAGGTTTAATAAAACCACCCTACACAAAAATTATCATAGAAAAAATTTCAAACACTGAAAGAAAATTTGTTGTTGAGGAGGTAAAATAAAAATGAACACGCTTTGCATTAACACATGCTTTAATGAAGCATACATTGCATTAGAATATGAAGGTAAAAAATTTTTTAAAGAAACAAATTCTAGCGCAAAACATTCCGAAAACTTGCTTTGCGAAATTGAGAAATTGTTAGAAGAGGTTAAAAAACCAAACCAAACATCAAGCGATGTTTTAAATAATATAGATGTTTTATCAGTTGTTGTTGGTCCTGGTTCGTTTACAGGTTTAAGAATAGGAATTGCAACGGCAAAAGCAATTTTAGTAACACATGCAAATATGCGCATATTAGCAATTAACTCTTTAGAATTAATTGCAAGTTTGAGCAAACAGAAAGAAAAAACTGCAATAATAGATGGATTAAGTGGCTTTTATTTTATTGCTAAATATGACGAAAAATTAATATGTTTAGATAATCCCAAAATGGTTAAATTTGACGAAGTAAAAAATTTAAAAAATTTAGTCTCATTTGAAACTTTACCTTTCACCACAGAAATTGTTAAGTTGTCTGCTCAATCACTTTTAGATTTATCAAATAAAAAAATTAATTTAAACAATTTTATATTAGAAAAAGAACTTCTCCCACTTTATTTAAGACCAAGTCAAGCGGAGGCAAATTTAAATGCAAATAATAAATGAAATAAATGAAGAAAAACTAATAGAAATTTATAAGATTTCAGTTGAACAATTTAAAGACGAAAGCTGGTCGATTAATCAATTTAATGAATCGTTAAACTCACCAAATTCTTTTTATTTGGCATTAGAAGAAAAGAACAAAATTTTAAGTTTTTTGCTTTATCAGGACACATTAGATTCAATTAACATTTTGCTAATTGCAACAAAAGAAGAAGCAAAAAGAAAAGGTTATGCAAAAAATCTCATTGAATATTTAGAAAATTTTACCAACAAAAAAATTTGGCTAGAAGTTAAAGAAACAAACCAGATTGCGATTAAGTTTTATGAAAATTGCGGTTTTAAACCCATTTATGTAAGAAAAAAGTATTATAAAACAGGCGAAAATGCAATTATTTTAGAAAAAAATTAAAAAATTCTTAACATAATTTTACTAAAAATGAATATATTAATTTACCAGATAAATAATGCTAAAAGAGTTGACTTGTTTGTTTTAATGTAGTATTATTTACCCTGTTTTAGAGAACATCATTTTAATTTGGCTCTCAAATTAAAATTGAGTCTCTTCTTTTATTTACAAGGAGGTAACAGCGTGGAAAAAACTTTTTTAACACCAGAAGGAAAAAAACAATTAGAAGACAGGCTTTTAGAATTAAAAACCGTTAAACGCCCAGAAGTTACAAAGAAAATTGGAATTGCAAGAGAGTTTGGAGATTTATCTGAAAACGCAGAATATGATGCAGCAAAAGAAGAACAAGGCATGATAGAAGCAGAAATTGCAGAAATTGAATTAAAACTTCATAATTGTGAAGTTATAAATAAAAAAGATCTTTCTACAAGCAAGGTATCAATTGGAAGCATTGTTAAACTTTATGATGAAGCTTTTGATGAAGAAATTGAATATCAAATAATTGGTTCAACTGAAAGTGATCCAATCAAAGGTTTAATTTCAAATGAAAGCCCTGTTGGAAAAGCACTTTTAGGCAAGAAAAAAGGCGAAACTGTTGAGGTTTCAACACCAGCAGGAATAACTGCTTACAAAATTTTAGCTATTAAAGCATAATTAGAAAAGATGTAAAAAAAGTTTTAAACTTTAAAACTAAAAAAAGAACTTCATTTATATACTGAAGTTCTTTTTTTATTTATTAAATATTTTTTCTTAAACAAATTTATCAATTTATTGTAATTCTTTAACCCAAAGACCATGCAAATTGCAATATTCATAAACCGCTAATAATTTTTCATTTTCATTTAAAATGTATTGAGCAACAGGGGCTGTGTTTGGTTTTAAATTTTTAACAAAGTAACCATTTGTTGTTTGAAAAATTATAAAATTGATAAAATGTTCTTCTTGCATTGGGTGTTGTGTTTCTCCAACAACAGCTGTTGCAATATTATCATTAATTGTAACAAATGGAACATGTTTTTCTAGTGAAGCTTCTTTATCGTTAGCTTTCAACTCTTCCATAAATTTCTCACAACATTTTAGTTGAGTATTTTTGTCAATTACTTTAATTGCAATATTTCCACAAATAGAACATTTATATATTTTTATTTTTTCCATAAAAATTCCTTTTTTATCTTCATTTTAATAATTAAAATCTAACATAAACTAATTCTAAGCAATGAAATAAACACCTTAATTTTTATTCAAATATATTTCTAATTGAATCTGGCGCTTCAATTTGCATCATTGTTCTGCTCATTGCACCTGAAATAAAGAAACACTGACCAACCCCAGCCGTAACAATACTGTTTTGCTCTTCCTCGTTAATTTCACCCGATTTTCTGTAAAGTTCAACCAAGTCGTTCATATCGTTTGGCGATAGTGAGAAAATCATTGAATATTGGCTGGCGTTAATAACAGCTGTTGATTGTCTTTGAATTTCGGCTGTTCCAACAAAGTCCTTAATATTTTGAGTAATAACAATTTGCATACCTGAATATTTACGAATACGCTTTGCCATTTGAGCCATGAAGTCAAGAGCAATTGGATAGTTAGGGTTAATGAAAACGTGGGCTTCATCAACAGCAACAATAACTTTTCGGTTCGTTTTAAATTTAATGTTGAAATCACGATTTTTAATGATTTCGTTATCTAAATATTTAAATACCAAAAGCATTTGAGCGTTAGCAATAATTTCGTTCCTGTTAGCCAACAGCGAACGGAAATTGAAAGAAATGAAATTTTCTTTTGTGCTAATTGAAGTTGGTCCATTCCAAAGATTGCTATTTCTTCCACCTGTTGCAAACTTTTTAATGTAGGTTTGGATCGTTAGATAGTTTCGTTTGTGATATTGATTATTTTCCTTTTCAAGCTTTTTGCAAACCAATTCATACAAGTCATCAAAAACAGGATAATCTTCTGGTTTTAATTTATCTAAATCTGTTTTTCCATTAATTTTTTTGTTGTTATACATTTCAACAACAAGCGAGTTTAATGCTTCAAACGCATCGCTATCCATTCCTTCCAAGATAACTTTAAAGAATTGTTCCAAAAACTGCAAGTGGGTTGAGAAAGTGTCTGTGCTTTCTTTTAAATGCAACTTGCCGTCATCAACTTCTTCTTCCTCGTCATCTAATTCATCTAAATCTTTAATATCGTCTTTAAGCGTTGTCATTATGTGGAACGGATTAATAATTCCCATTGCGGAAGAACCAACATCAATAACTTTTCCGTTTAAGTTACCAGCAAGAACAGTGTATTCATCTTCTGGGTCGAGAATAAATATTTTTGTGTTATCCGCAGCAAAATTTGCCAATAAAGTTTTTGTTGCAAAAGATTTACCAGACCCAGATTTACCAATAATCATCATGTTACTGTTAACTCTTTCGCGATTTCTTAAAAAGAAATCAACAAAAATTGGATATTCATTATAGCCTATATAAAAACCTTCTCTGTCTTGAAGCGCGCCAGAAATGAATGGGAAAATTGCCGCCAAAGTTGAGGTTGGAATTCCTCTTAAATTTTCTTTGATGTTATCTCTCATGGAAATATTGGAACTAATAAAACCGTCAACCTGTCTTGCAAAAAGTTCGGATATTTTATAACCTTCTTGCTTTAAAATTGCCTTAACTTCTTTTCTTGCTGCTTCTTCTGCAATTATGTAAACATTAACATCAAAAAGTTGTTGGTTATTGTTTTTCAAATCAACTAAAAGTTGACGCAATGTTTCTCTGTGGGTTTCATTTTCAATAACCTTACTGCTCTTTGCAGAAAAACTATATTTACTTTCCATTTCCATAATGGCTTTATCTATGTTTCTTTCTGCCTTATATTTTGAAAGTGGTTTAATTTTAACAACAACTTTTGTTCTGTCTTGGGAAAAGAAATTGTAACCCCATGCGTTTCCAACATTTAGCGGATAATCATTAAAAGTAAAATGACGATAACCTCTCCCATCAATTGTATATCCCGCTGCTTTAAATTTAATATCTTTTGGAATGCACCACTCATAATACTTGTTAATAGGAATTGAATCAAGTTCTCTTTCGTCAAATTCCTTTCCAAAAGTTGCTTTAACGAAAACCGCCAAATCTTTTCCAGTTAGTTTTCTGGTTATAACAGGAGTTGCAGAGTTTGAAAGGGTGTTCATAATTCCGTCAACAGTGTTTTCCAAAATTTCTTTATCTTTATCGTAAACAACAAAATAAAAGTAATCCTTATAAACTTTTTCTTGTCTGTTTAAAGCTTCAACTCTGGAAACTCTATCTTCAAAAATTGGCGAACGAGCATCAACTTCTTGTTGCGTCATTTCTCCCTCATATTGAAGGTCTAAAATTGCATCATATTTTTTATCTTCAACATAAACATAATTATCCAAAATCATCGCTTTGCTAAGTTTAACAATGTTTGCTGTTTGACTGTCGTTCAATCTTCTTAACGCATTAGCAAATGTTTCAATTAACATGTTTTGTTTAAATTCGTTCAAAAGCCCAAATTCAACAGGAGTAATTTCAATTACCTGTGCGTAATAGTCTTTGTAATCAATAAATCTATCTTGTTGAAAGCCAACAAAAGGAATTATTGTTGAGATTTCCGCACTTGCTTTTTTAGCATTTTTACTATATTTTTTCTTTTGTGCAAAAAATCTAAACAAATAACCCATCGTATAATAAAATCTAATGCCATCGGCAATAGGCAAGAATAAAGTAAATGCAACAATCAACCAACCAATTCCAACCCAAATATGATATGGAAATTGTGCTGTAAAAAGAGCAACTGCAACACCAACGCCAACAAATGCAAATATAATATCGTATAGTGTAACGCCCTTAAAAAACTCGGTTTTAACCTTAATTTTTCTAGGAATAATTCTATTACTTGCCATAAATCCTCCAACCTAACGAGGTTTTTTCCTTCTAAATTTCTATTAATTATTATATACAAATATTATAATATAACAAAATAAAATATTATTAAGATTGATTAATAAGCGATTCTTCGGTCATTTCTTTTGGTTTTTTAACACTTAAAAGCTCCAAAATTGTTGGTGAAACATTGCCAAGCCTACCATTTTGCTTTAAATTAACATTTTTATATTTTTTTGAAACTAAAATAAATGAAACAGGATTTGTTGTGTGGCTGGTAACATTTTTACCATTCTCAACCATATGTTCGGCATTTCCATGGTCTGCCGTAATAATGGCATCTCCGCCAACTGATAAAGTTGCTTTTGCAA
>CALWRL010000008.1 GCA_944383945.1 uncultured Clostridia bacterium | reverse complement strand
AAAACAGCTTTATCAAAATAATTTATTAAAATTTATTGACAAATGAGATTGAATGTAATATAATCAATCTCGCTTGGTTCACTAGCTCAGCCGGCTAGAGCACTTGACTTTTAATCAAGGGGTCCCGGGTTCGAATCCCGGGTGAGCCACCAGATTTAAAAAAACCACACATTGTGTGGTTTTTTTGTTGTTTAGTTATATATTAAATATCCATGAATTTCTAGTTTAGCATATGCGATGTTATTAATATGAATGGAGTAGGGTGTTAATTAAGATGATAAATATGTTTTATATTTTTGTTGGTCATGTGAACATATATAAATATTAATTTTTTTATAAAATTTTAATGAAACTTATAATTTTTTAAATATTTTGTATTATACTATTTTTATGAAACAAAATGTTAAAATTTTTGATTATGAAAATCAAACAAAATTAATTGTTGAAAGAGATGTAAATTCCAATTATATTGCATTTGCAATTCATGTTAGTGTTGGGGCTGGTGATGAACAAGAAAATGAGTTTGGCGTTGCTCATTTTTTGGAACATTTGTTTTTTAAAAGCACTAGCGATATGTCAACCCAAGAAATTGCTACATATTTAGAAAGTTTAGGGGCAAGAATTAACGCATTAACAAACGATGTTAAAACCGTTTATCATTTTCAATGTTTACATGAAAATTTTGAAAAATGCCTTGAAATGTATAGCAAAATGTTCTTAAACGGACTTTTTAAAGAAGAAGAAATAAACAAAGAAAGAAGCGTTATTTTAGAAGAATTAAGCAGAGCAATGGATTCGCCAATTCATGTTGCGTATATGAACGCATATAAAAGTTTGATGAACGGAAACAGATTTGGTCATGATGTTTTAGGAACGCCTGAAATTATTAAAAACATAACAAAAGAAGAAATTTTAAATTTTAGAAGCAAACATTACTTGCCAAGCAATGTTTCATTTTCAATTTACGGAAACATTGAGTATAATGTTGCAAAAAGTTTATTTGAAAAATATTTTCATTCTTTTACACAATCTAATGCAAAAAGTTTGGAAATAAAACAGCCTATAAAAATTATACCAAACAAAAAATTTGTTTTGGAACAGCAGGATAGAAATCAAGCGCAAATTTACATTCTTTTTAAATCTATAAAAGCAGACGACCCTTTGAGATATTCTGTTCATTTATTCCAAGATATTTTAGGGGGAGGAATGAGCTCGCGTCTTTTCGTTGAAATTAGGGAAAAAAGAGGGCTTGTTTATTCAACTTGGTCAGAGTGTTATTCATGCCCAGAATTTGGAATTATTGGAATTTATGCGGGAACAAGTCCACAGCAGGTAAAAGAAACTCTTTTTAATATAAAAAAAGTTTTAAAGGAGCTTGCAACCTTTGGGGTTACGGAAGAGGAGCTAACAAAAGCAAAAAATAATTTAAAATCTGCAAAGGTATATTCGCTTGACAGCAAAATGCAAATTGCTAAATTAAATGTTATAAAATATGCAATTTTTGGCGACATTCCTTCTTTAGAAGAAGAATTTAGAGAAATTGACAATGTTAAAATTGAAGATGTTAACAATGCGGCTAAACAATTATTTGAAGAAGAAAAATTTGTTGTTTCGGTTGTTGGCAGGGGAATAAAAAAAGAAGATTTAGTATTTTAAATAAATAATAAAAAAATTAATCATTATTGATTAATTTTTTGCTTCTTAACTGTCGATGAAAGGTTATTGCGAATCTATGAGCTTCATCACGAATGTTTTGCAATAGTCTAAGTTCCAAAGACCCTTGTTTAAAAATTATTGGAGTTTGTTGGTTTGGAACAAAAACTTCTTCAAATTTTTTTGCAAGAGAAATTATTGGAACATCTTTAAATGCACTATCTTTTAAAATTTCGATAACAGATGAAAGCTGTCCTTTACCGCCATCAATAATTAATAAATCTGGTTTTTTTGAGAAAGAAGAGTCTTGCTGTTTTTCAAATTCCGATGTTCTTCTTTTTAAAACTTCTTTTAACGATGCAAAATCGTCGTTTCCTTCAACAGTTTTTATTTTAAATTTACGGTAATCACTTTTATCGGGTTTTCCGAATGAAAAAACGACCATTGAGCCAACTTTGTTTTCTCCTGAAATGTGGGAAATATCGTAACATTCCATTCTGTTTGGTAAATGTTTTAAATTTAAACCAATTTTAAGTTGGTTAACCATGTTTAGATAAACTTCTTCATTTAATTTGGTTAGTTCTTTTTGAACAAAGTTGTTTGCATTTTTTTCTGCCATAATCAACAATTTATTTTTTATTCCCTTTTGTGGAACTGTTACTTTAACATTGCTTCCCTTTATTAATGATAGCGCATTTTGAATTAAATTTATGTTTGAGTTTAAGTTTAAGATAATTTCATTTGGAATTAACTTGTTGTTGTAATACTGCAATATAAAAGAAGATAAGCTTTCTTCTATTATTTCGCTTGATTGTGAAATGTCAAAATTTTGACTAGAAAGAAGCTTTCCTGTTCTAACAACTGTTACATTTATTGCGGAGTGCAAACCATCGCTTTCAACTGCAAAAATATCAAATTCGGCACTTTTAGCAAGGTCGACAACTGCTTTATTTGATAATTCGTTAACCATTTGTAAACGATTTCTTAGAAGTATTGCTGTTTCAAAATTTTCGCTTTCGCTAGCTATTTTCATTTTATTTTCTAAAACAGTTAGAATTTCTTTTTCATTTCCGTTTAAAAAGCTCATTGCTTTACTAACCAAAACTTTATAATCATCTTTGGATATTTTATCGCAGCATGGCGCGCTGCATAGGCCAATTGAGTAATTTAAACAAGGTCTTGTTTTCTTTCTAGTTTTAAATTCTTTATCACAAGTTCTAATTGCAAAGGCGCTGTTAATTGTTTTTAAAAGTTCGTATGCGTTTATCTTGCCAAAATATGGCCCGAAATATTTTGCGTTATCCTTTTTTACTTTTCTAACAACGCTAAATCTTGGATAATTTTCATGAGGATTAACACGAATGTAGGGATATTGTTTTCCGTCTTTCAAAAGAATGTTAAAAAAAGGTTTATGTTTTTTTATTAATGTGTTTTCTAAAATAAAAGCATCTAGTTCGCTTGGCGTTATAATATATTCAAAATCTGAAATGTTTTCAACCATCGTTTGAACTTTTATTGGTTTTTTAGAGTTTTGAAAATATTGCGAAACTCTGTTTTTTAAGATTTTCGCTTTTCCAATGTAAATAATTTCCCCTTTATCGTTTTTCATGATGTAAACACCACTAGATTGAGGAATTAATTTAACCTTTTCTTTAATTTTTTGATTCATTTTTTTCCTTTGATAAAATTTTCTTTAAATACATGCCCGTGTAACTGTTTTCGCATTTAGCAACTTTTTCTGGATTTCCCATGGCAACAATTTCTCCGCCACCATCTCCACCTTCTGGCCCAAGGTCGATAATGTAGTCGGCAACTTTTATAACATCTAAATTGTGTTCAATAACAACAACGGAATTTCCCTTGTCAACAAAAGTTTGCAATATGTTAATTAATTTTTTAACATCATACATATGAAGACCTGTTGTTGGTTCGTCCAAAATATATAGTGTTTTCCCTGTGCTTCGTTTTGCAAGCTCGGTTGCTAATTTAACTCTTTGAGCTTCACCACCGCTTAATGTTGTTGAAGATTGACCTAATTTAATGTAGCCTAAACCAACATCATATAATGCTTGAAGTTTTGTTCGTATTGCTGGAATGTTTTTAAAGAACAAAAGAGCCTCTTCAACAGTCATGTCCAAAACTTCGCTGATGTTTTTGCCTTTATAATAAACAGAAAGCGTTTCTTGGTTGTATTTTTTACCATCACACACTTCACAAGGAACTTCAATGTCTGGCAAGAAATACATTTCTATTTTTTTAATTCCTTCACCTTCGCATCTTTCACAACGCCCACCTGGAACATTAAAACTAAATCTTGAAGCTGTGAAACCTTTAACTTTTGCTGTTTGAGTTGTTGCAAAAAGCTCGCGAATTGGCGTGAAAACACCTGTGTATGTTGCTGGGTTTGAGCGAGGAGTTCTTCCAATAGGTGATTGGTCTATATTAATTACTTTGTCAAACATTTCTAGCCCAGAAACTTTTCCGTGTTTTCCTTCTGGTTTTTGTGAATTGTTTAAGGAATTTGCAAGTATTGGATATAGCGTTCTTGAAACAAGTGTGCTTTTACCGCTTCCGCTAACGCCTGTTACACAAGTGAAACAACCAACAGGAAATTTTGCTTCAATTTTTTTAAGGTTGTTTTCGGAGCAATTAGAAATTTTTAAAAATCCTTTTGGTCTTCTTCGTTTTTTTGGAATTTCTATTTTTTCTTTTCCTGAAAGGAATTTGCCTGTTATAGATCTTTCGCAATTCATAATATCCTGCGGAGTTCCTGTTGCAACAATTTCGCCTCCATGAACTCCCGCATAAACGCCAACATCAACAACATAATCGGCATATAAAATTGTTTCTTCATCGTGTTCAACAACAATTAATGTGTTTCCTAAATTCCTTAAAGAGAAAAGGGTGTTTAAAAGTTTTTCATTGTCAACTTGATGAAGTCCAATGCTTGGTTCATCTAGAATATACAAAACACCTGTTAAACCGCTTCCAATTTGGGTTGCAAGCCTTATTCTTTGTGCTTCGCCACCACTTAATGTTTCAGCTTCTCGTGACAGTGTTAAATAGGAAAGACCAACATCTTTTAAGAATTTAAGGCGAGATGTAATTTCTTTAAATATGCTTTGAGAAACTTTTTTATCATATTCGCTAATATCTATATTCTCTAAAAATGTTAAAAGTTTTTCAACAGACATGTTTGTTATTTGCGCAATATCTAAACCTGCAATTTTAACAGATAGGGCAGTTTGTTTAAGCCTTTTTCCGTTGCAAACTGGGCAGGTTTGATTTTTCATCAATTTTTGAATTTCATTGCGCATAAAATCGCTGTCGGTTTCTTTAAACCTTCTTTTTAAATTGTTTATAATTCCTTCAAAGGGCGCTTTAATTGTTTTTTCGCTTTTGTTTGCAACAAAGGTGAATTCCAAAGGTTCGTCGCCCGTTCCATACAAAAACAAATTTAATTTTTCTTTTGGCAGAGAAGATATTGGTGCATTTAAATCTACATCATATTTTTTTGCTAGTGCATCAAAATAGCCTTTTGTTATTCCACCATAACTGTATTTCCAACCAGAAACATTGAACGCCCCAGCTTTTATTGAAAGGCGTTTGTTTTTTAAAATTATAGATTCGTCTATGTCTAATGTGTAACCAAGCCCACTACAATTTGGACAGGCACCAAAAGGGCTGTTAAAACTAAAAAGCCTTGGCGATATTTCTTCCAACGAATAACCGCAAGTTGGGCAGGAATGGCGAGTGCTGAACATTTCGTGGCGATTGTTTTCGTAAAAAACATCTAAAATTCCATGGCTTAATTGAAGCGCTTGTTCAACGCTGTCTGAAAGCCTTTCTTTTATTCCTTCTTTCATAACAATTCTGTCTACAATAACAGAAATTGAATGTCTTATATTTTTTTCAAGGGTAATTTCTTCATCTAATTTTTTAATTTTTCCGTCAATTAGCAAACGAGAATAACCTTTCTTTTTTATTGATTCTATAATATCTTGGTGGCTTCCTTTTTTGCCTTTAACTATTGGGGCAGTTAAAAGAATTTTTGATTCAAGCGGGGTTTGCATAAGTTTGTCTATAATTTGGTCAACCGTTTGAGTTGAAATTTCTTTATTACAATTTGGGCAGAAAGGTTTACCTATTTTTGCATAAAGCAGTCTTAAATAATCGTAAATTTCGGTTATTGTTCCAACGGTTGAGCGTGGGTTATGGTTTGTTGATTTTTGGTCTATTGATATTGCAGGAGAAAGCCCATCTATGCTGTCTACATCTGGTTTAGAAGATTGTCCTAAAAATTGGCGAGCATAGGAAGAAAGGCTATCCATATATCGCCTTTGTCCTTCTGCAAAAATAGTGTCAAATGCAAGTGTGCTTTTACCGCTTCCGCTAACACCTGTGAAAACAATTAGCTTGTTTCTTGGAAGTTCCAAGTTTATGTTTTTTAAATTGTTTTCTCTTGCACCTTTAATAATTATTTTATCGTTTTCCATTTTCCAACCTCTTTTTTAGTTTTCCAATTTCTTCTCGATATTTTATTGCAAGTTCAAAATCCAAATTTGAAGATGCAATTTTCATAAGAGATGTTAATTTTTCTATTTGTTCCGGAATATCTTTTTTATCGATGTTATTTTTTAGTTTTTTAGTTATTTCAATTGTGTTTTTAATTTCTTTTTTAATTGTTGTTGGGGTTATTCCATATTTTTCGTTGTAGTCTTGTTGAATTTTTCTTCTTCTATTTGTTTCGTCAATTGCGACTTTCATAGAATCTGTTATTCTATCTGCAAACATAATAACATGACCCTCGCTATTTCTTGCAGCTCGTCCTATTGTTTGAATAAGCGCTCCTTCGCTTCTTAAAAATCCTTCTTTGTCTGCATCTAAAATTGCAACTAACATAACTTCTGGCAAATCTAGACCTTCTCTTAAAAGGTTTATTCCAACCAAAACATCATATTCTCCGCTTCGCAAATCGTTTATAATTTCAATTCTTTCCATGGTGTCAATTTCGGAATGGAGATACCTTGCTTTAATGCCATTTTCACACAAGAATGTTGTTAAATCTTCTGCCATTTTTTTTGTTAAGGTTGTTATTAAAACTCTACCTTGTTTTTCAACAACATCTTTTATTTTAGATAACAAAACTTTAATTTGACCCTCTGTTTTTATAACTTCTATTGATGGGTCTAGCAAACCTGTTGGTCGAATTAGTTGTTCAGTTACATTGTCTGCAACGGATAGTTCATATTTCCCTGGAGTTGCCGAAACAAAAATTGTTTGGTTAATTTTTTCTTTAAATTCATCAAAATTTAATGGTCTATTATCGTAGGCAGATTTTAATCTAAAACCATACTCAACAAGATTGTCCTTTCTTGCTCTGTCGCCATTAAACATTGCACGAATTTGAGGAATTGTCATGTGGCTTTCATCAATTAAAGTTAAAAAGTTTTTTGGGAAATAATCAATGAGAGTGTAGGGTGCATCGCCAGGATTTCTTCCGTCAAAATATCTCGAATAGTTTTCAATTCCGCTGCAATAGCCAACTTCTTTCATCATTTCAATATCATAGCTGACTTTTTCTTTTAATCTTTGGGCTTCAATTAACTTATCCTTAAAAGTAAAGGCTTTAACTTCTTCTTCTGCGTCTTTTTCAATTTCTCTAATAGCAGATAAAAGCCTGCCTCTGGAAATTGCGTAGTGGGTTGCAGGGTAGAATGTGTGAGATTTTAATTCTGCAATTTTTTCGCCTGTCAAACAATTAAATTGATAAATTCTTTCAATTTCATCGCCAAAAAATTCAATTCTAACAGCAATTTCACTGCTGTTTGCTGGAAAAACATCTAATGTGTCGCCTTTAACTCTAAAAGTGCTTCTTTTAAATTCAATGTCGTTTCTTGAATATTGAATTTCAATTAATTTTTTCATTAAAGAGTTTCTATCAACAACATCGCCTTCGCGAACATTAACTTGCAAACCGTTATATTCTTCAGGGTCGCCAAGACCATATATGCAAGAAACCGAAGCAACAATTATTGTGTCGCTTCTTTCAAAAAGTGAAGAAGTTGCAGAATTTCTTAGCTTTTCAATTTCGTCGTTAATAGACATGTCTTTTTCGATATAAGTGTCTGTTGAAACTATGTATGCTTCTGGTTGGTAATAATCGTAGTAAGAAACAAAATATTCAACACGATTGTTAGGAAAAAATTCTCTAAATTCATTGCATAATTGCGCTGCAAGTGTTTTGTTGTGAGCAATAACAAGAGTTGGGCGGTTTAAGTTTGCAATTATGTTTGCCATTGTGAAAGTTTTTCCGCTTCCAGTAACGCCAAGAAGAACTTGATTTTTTAAACCGTTTTTTATTCCTGCAGTTAAATTATCAATTGCGTTTTTTTGGTCAATTGATGATTTAAAATTAGAAACTAGCTGAAAGTTCCTTTTCTCCATACTAATTATTTTAACCTTTTTTTAAAAAAAATAAAGCGTTTTTTATCTTAAAAAACAAATTATTGCATAATTTTTATTTGTTAAGACAAAAATTTGTGCTAGACTGCAAGCGTAAAGGGGGTAGAATATGAAAAAAAGAATTTTAGTTTTTGCTTTAATTTTGGCTTTAGTTGCACCAATATCATTTGTTTTTGTTGGTTGTGGCGGTAAAAATGAAAGTAAAATTGACATCAATGCAAAAGAAGTTTATGCAATGTCGGCAATTTCAAGTGCCTCATATTTATCGCAAATTGATGGGGCAAAAAAGATTGAGACTAATAAATTTTTAAACACTTTTTCTCTTTTGGCAAACGAAGAACCACTTTCAAGGCCTTCCAATATTTCTAACGAAGATGTTAAAAACATAGCATCATACATTAAAATGTTTGAAGGGCTTTTGTTAGAAGGGAACATTGGCGAACAAGTTTCCGCGCCAACAGAAGAAGATGGAGATTTTTATTTAAACTATAAAATTAAAATGACAATAAATCTTCCAATGGCAAATGGAACAACAGAAAAATTTGTTTTGTTTTACAATGAAATTCCAGACGGACAAGAAAATTCAATTGAACCAGATGATGATGAACTAGAAATTTCATCAACAATAAATGGTGTTATGGTTTTTGGTGAAAATCAATATGAAATTTCTGGTAAAAGAGAGTTTGAAGTTGAAGGAAACGAATCTGAATCTAGTATAGAGTTTACAACAAAAAGCAAAACAAATCCTTCAAATTATGTTGTTGTTGAACAAGAAGTTGAAAATAACGAAATAGAATATGAATATGCAATTTACGAAAATTCTATTAAAATTAACGAAACAGAAGTTGAATTTGAGATTGAGAACGGCGTATCAAAATTGGAACTTCAATTTAAAGATATAAACTCTGGCTTGCGTGAAAATAAATATGAAATTAAAAAAATAAGCAATCAAAATAATTTCATTGTTAAAATAGAAAATAGTAATCAAACCTTTAATGTTGAACCAACAGATCAAGGACTAAAATTTATTTATCAAAACGGTTTTTCAGAAACAATTTAATTTTTTGAATTAAATTATTAATACTGAGCAAAATAATTGTGGAGGTGAAAACATGAATGGTAAATGGAAACCAGGTGAACAAGCTCCACAATCAGGAAATTATGCTTGCTATGATGCAAGCGGAAGATGTGGCGGCATGGTTAACCTTGAAAAGGGACAAAGATTCCCTGCAACACAACATTCCGGAAGCTATTATGTAATGGAAGACTAAAAAAATAAACGGTGTTAAAACAACACCGTTTATTTTTTTTTGTTCTTTTATTTTTCGAAAAAATTCTAATTAAGACATAATAATTGTTTGTTCTTTAAAAGAAATAGTGTATAAATATATTAGCATATAATTTTTTTTAAAGGGAGGAAAAAATGAAAAAGAAAATTATAGGAATAATGCTTGCTTTTATTTTGGTTTTGCCATGTGCATTCTTGCTAACAGCATGTGGGGGAGAAAAAGAAAAACCAAGCAATGAGTTTTTAGATGTTAGCGGCAATTACGAAAAAGTTAATTTTGAAGAAGATCTTGCTAAAGATCCACAACCAGAATATGTTCAGTTTATGCAAAATTGGGCAGAAACTCAAATAAAAGAAACTGCAAAAAATTATAGCATCGAATTTGTTTTAAATTACAACCTTGGTGAAGGAAATGGAGAAATTAAGGGTAATTTAACAACAAAATACACAGACACAATTAATTTTTTATCTTTTGAAACAGAAATCAATTTAACAATAGGCGAAGACAAATATACCATTAAAGGAAGCGTAAAAGACGGAGAAAGCACTTTTACAAAAACAAAAAATGGCGAAAATGTTGAAATTGTTGTTGATAATATGGTAGATAGCTTAATTCTTTCAATAGTGGCTATTAATCTTCCACAAACAGCAGTTCCATCAGAGAACCCTGAAATTTCAGTTGCAAAAGACAACGAATTTATAAAAGTTCAAGCTTTCGGCAAAAACACAGAGGGAGAACAAACAGTAAATGGAACATCATGGTTTGTTTTTGATTTAAAAGGAAACTTTGTTGGGTATAAAGTTAGCATATTGGCTGGAGAATTTTCATATTCAGTTCAAGTAAAATTAACAAAATAAAAAACAATTAAATAAATAAAAAAACGAACTATAATCTAGTTCGTTTTTTATAATAATGATACTTGTTTGGATGTATAAGAGTGTGCAAGAGATAGTGGTTAGATATCATGTCTTCGCAAAAAAAACACAAAATCATGTTATTGTTTTAACGCTTAGTTCGAGCCCTTTAAACTTGTTTCATCATTCTTAACAAAAGAAAAAAAAGCCTTGTTGGCTTTATCTGGTGCGGATAAAGGGACTCGAACCCCCACGGTCTCCCACTAGATCCTAAGTCTAGCGCGTCTACCAATTCCGCCATATCCGCTTGCTTTTACAAGATACCACAAATCGTTTTTGTTGTCAATTATATCATTATATTTTTTGATTTTTTTGTTTGTATGTATAAATTTTGATTTTTTGCGAAAAATATTAGCATAAAGGAGGGGTTATGATATTTTTAATTTTAAATATTATTTCATTTATTCTTGTTCTTGTTGGCGCTTTAAATTGGGGGTTGATTGGAATTTTTAATTGGAACATGGTAAATGCAATATTTGGAGGCTTCAATGTTGGTAGTAGAATAGTTTATATATTAGTTTTTATTGCAAGTTTGTGGTTAATATTCTACGCAATTTATTCAAGAGGCAGAGTAAACATGAGAGTTCCTATGTCTGATGACACCGAAACAAAAGAAATAATAAAATAACATCATAAATGTAAAAAAACAAGAATTGATTTCTTGTTTTTTTCTTGCAAATTTGTTATACTTTTACAGTATGAAAAATTATTATAAAGTTCTTGGGTTGCCAACGAATGCAACTTATGAAGAAGTTAAAAATGCACGAAACACACTTTTGAAAAAATATCATCCCGACTGCTATCAAGGAAGCATAGATTTTGCAGAGGAAAAGACGGCAGAAATAAATGATGCTTTTGAAAACATTGTTAACTATTTAAGCAAACAACCTAAAACGAAGTTAGAAAAAAATACTGAAAATTTTACAAATGATAATAAAACTGAAAAAAAACATAAACGCGAAAAAATAGAACAAGAGAGCATTGTTTTTGCTTATTTGAAAGAGAACTTTGCGAAATTTAAAAGTTGGATAAAAGAAAGAAAAGAAAAAGTTTGTGAAAGACAAGCAAAAAGAGAGCAAGAAAAAAACATTACAAAAGAAACATCTAAAACAAATAATGATGAAATGTTAACAAAGAAGAAAAAATATATAAAACACACGTTAATAGAAGATGAAAGAGTTTCAGATCAAAAAGGTAAAAGAATTTTAGACTTTTCAATATATGGTCTTGTTTTACTTTTAGTTGTTTTAATAATTTTATATTTTTCAGGGGCTATAAAATGAGTAATGTTGAAGAAGAAATCAAATCTTTAATTGAAGAACTTAATGTTCACATTCACAATTATTATGTTTTAGACAAACCAACAATTTCAGATTATGAATATGATAAAATGTATGACAGGCTTGTAGAACTTGAAAAACAATCTGGAATTGTTTTTCCTTTTTCGCCAACGCTAAGAGTTGGGGGCGAAACTTTAAAAAATTTTAAACAGTTTGAACATGAAGTTCCTCTTTATAGTTTAGATAAATGTCAGAATTTTGATGATTTAAGAAGTTGGGTTGAAGGAATAAAAAAAGAATTTCCAGATTCCACATTTTCGGTTGAATACAAGTTTGATGGTTTATCTATTGTCATTGAATATGAAAATGGTGTTTTGATTAAAGCAGGAACAAGAGGAAACGGAAGGGTTGGCGAAGATGTTACGGCACAAGTTAAAACAATTAAATCTGTTCCTTTAAGCATTCCATATTTGCAAAAGGTTATTATTCAGGGAGAGGGAATGATAACTCTTTCTAATTTAGAAAAATACAATAAAATTGCAACTGAGCCATTAAAAAACGCAAGAAATGCAGTTGCAGGGGCAATTAGAAATTTAAATCCAAAAGAAACTGCAAAACGAAACTTAGATTTATTTGCATATTCTGTTAATTATATCGAAGGCAAAAAATTTAACACACAGGAAGAAATAAATTCATTTTTAATAGAAAATGGATTTAAAACATCAAATTTTATAAAAATTTGCTCTAATGCAGATGAAATTATTAAAATTATTAAACAAGTTGGCGAAGAAAAAAGCAAACTAGATATTTTAATGGACGGAATTGTTATAAAACTTAATGAAGTTCAAAGGCGAGAAGAATTTGGGTATACAGCTAAATTTCCTAAATGGGCAATAGCATATAAATATGAACCAGAAGAACTTTCAACAATTTTAAAAGATGTTGTTTGGCAGGTTGGAAGAACGGGAAAGTTAACACCAATTGGAATTATCTCGCCAGTTAAACTTGCGGGGGCAACTGTTAGCAGGGCAACCCTAAATAACATGGGGGATATCGAGCGAAAGGGTGTTAAGATTGGTTCTAGAGTTTTTGTTAGAAGAAGCAATGAAGTAATTCCAGAAATTTTAGGAATTGCAGAAGAATTGCCAAATTCACAAGATGTTATTAAGCCAAATAAATGTCCGTCTTGTAATGGTGAAGTTAGTGAAATTGGTGCGAATTTATTTTGCATGAATGTTGATTGCCCAGAACAAGTTAAAGATTCTTTAACACATTTTTGTAGCAAAGAAGCAATGGATATTGAAGGGTTAAGCGAAAAAACAATTTCACAATTATATGATGAAGTTGGATTAAAAAATTTATCGGATATTTATAATTTATCATATGAACAACTGTTAAAATTAGATAAATTTAAAGAAAAAAAAGCTAATAACATATTAAAAGCCATTGAAGAAAGTAAAGATGTTTCTCTTTCTTCGTTCATATATGCTCTTGGAATTAAAAATGTTGGCGCTAAAACAGCAAAAGACCTTGCAGCAAAATACAAGTCAATTAACAATTTGATGAATGCAAATTTAGAAAGTCTTTTAGAAGTTAGAGATATTGGGGATATTGTTGCAGAAAGTGTTTATAATTACTTTAACAACGATAAAAACAAAGAAGAAATTTCTAGACTTTTTGAAAAAGGAATTAAAATTAAAGAAAATGAAAGTTTAATTGAAAGTTATTTTAATGGCAAAAATGTTGTTTTAACCGGAACTCTTTCTTCATTTTCCAGAATTGAAGCAACTAAAATTTTAGAAAAACATGGTGCAATTGTTTCAAGTTCTGTTGGTAAATCAACCAACATTGTTGTTTATGGCGAAAATGCAGGAAGCAAATTAGACAAAGCGAAAAAACTTGGAATTGAACTTATAAATGAGGAAGAATTTTTAAAATTATTAAAAAATAGTTCACAAAATTAATTTTATGTGATATAATACGCTAGATTTAAAGGAGAATTTGCCCTATGATGATTGAACCACCAATTGATGAACTTGCAAAAAGGATGAAAGGAAACAAATATAAGCTTTGCGTTGTTATGGCTAAAAGAGCAAAGGAACTTGAAAAAAGAATTCCTGCAGAGTTAGAAAAAAGTGAAAAAAAAGCAATAAGTATTGCTGCTGATGAAATATATGAAGGCAAAATTGTTTCGGACATTTAATTAATCAAATTAAAAAAAGAACAATTCGTATTCTGTTTGCGAATTGTTCTTTTTTTGTTAAAATTTATATGATGATTGCAGAAGTTATTGTTGAAGTTGCAAATTCGGAAGTTGACAAGGTTTTTGATTACTCAATTCCAAATAGTATGAGCAAAAATCTTATTGGTTATAGGGTTTTGGTTCCTTTTGGTAAACGAAAAATTGAAGGGTATGTTGTCGGGCTTAAAGAAACAAGCAACTATGATAAAAATGGAATAAAAGAGATTATATCTGTTTTAGGAAACGAGCAAGTTATATTACCTGAAATGATTAATCTTGCTTCTTTCATGAAAGAAAAATATCATTTAAAAATGGTTGATTGTTTGCGCCTTTTTATTCCTTCTCAGATGAGAGGAGAAAAAGATAAACATATTTATAAAAAAGAATATGTTTTAAGCGAAGATTATTTAGAAAAATTAAAATATGTTAATAAAAACGCAAAAAAACAATTAGAAATAGTTATTTATTTGCAAGAAAAAGCAATCATTGAAAGCAATAAGGTTAAAAATTTTTCTGCTTCTGCGTTAAAAAATTTAGAGAAACTTGGGGTAATAACTCAAAAGCTTTCGGTTAGTTTAAGAAAACCAATGGAAAATGTTTTGGTTGGCAATTCAAAACCGCATGTTTTAACCGAAATTCAAAAAAAAGCGTTAAATGATGTTGGAGAAAATGGCGTTTATTTATTGCACGGTGTTACTGGAAGCGGGAAAACAGAAGTTTACATGCAAATTATTAGCCGTGAAATAAACAAAGGCAAAACCGCAATAATGCTTGTTCCTGAAATTTCTTTAACACCGCAAGTGTTACGAATTTTTAAAGAAAGATTTGGCGAAACGGTTGCAATAATCCACAGTGGATTGTCTCTTGGAGAAAGATATGATGAATGGTTTAGATTGTTTAATGGAGAAGCAAAAATTGCAATTGGAGCGCGTTCGGCGATATTTGCACCTTTAAAAAACTTGGGTGTTGTTATAATTGACGAAGAGCACGATGGGTCGTATATAAGCGAAAGCAATCCGAGGTACAACACTTTTGAAGTTGCAAAGTTTAGAGCCAATTATAATGATTGCAGTTTGGTTTTAGGAAGTGCAACTCCATCTATTGAAACATATTATAAAGTTGAAACAGGAGAAATAAAATTAATTGAGCTGCCAACAAGAATAAACGGAAAACAACTACCTAAAATTGAAATTATCGACATGCTTGGAGAAATTCGGGCGGGTAATTCAACGTTGTTTTCAAGAAGGCTTATTTCTAAACTTGAAGAATGTTTTGCAAAAAACAAGCAAGCAATATTATTTTTAAACAGAAGAGGATACACGTCTTTTATGATGTGTAGAGAATGCGGATATGTTGCAAAGTGCTCAGATTGCGATGTGTCGCTAGTTTATCATAAAACAGAAAACAGATTAATTTGTCATTATTGTGGAAAAAAGTTTAAGGCATTAACAAAATGTCCAGATTGTGGAAGTTCCCACATTAAAGAAGGTGCAGTTGGAACAGAAAATGTTGTTTATCAACTTGAAAAGCTTTTTCCAAACATACCAATTTATAGAATGGATAATGATACTACAAAAACAAAAAATGCGCATCAAAAGATATTAAATGCATTTTCAAATTCAAAACCAGCGGTTTTGGTTGGAACGCAAATGATTGCAAAAGGGCACGATTTCCCAGATGTAACACTTGTTGGAATTATTGATGCAGATCAAAATTTATATCAAAGTCATTATAAAAGTCCGGAAAGAACATTTGCACTTATAACTCAAGTTAGCGGAAGGGCAGGAAGAAGTGAGTTTGAAGGTGAAGTTGTTCTTCAAACATACAGCCCAAAAAAATATGTTTACAATTTTGCAGCGAATTATGATTACAAAGGATTTTATAAAAGAGAAATTAATTTAAGAAAAGCAACAAAATTTCCGCCATTTTCAACGATTTTAAGAGTTATGTTTTCTGGCGAAAATGAAGAAATTGTTAAACAACAAACAAAAGTTTGTTTTGATGAAATTTTGTTAATAAAAAAGCAAAATCCTAATAGTTTTATCTATTTAGATGCAACAAAATCACCAATTTCAAGAATAAAACAAAAATTTAGGTGTCAAATTGTTATGAGATTAAACAATGAAAATGTTGAAAATATAATTGAATTAGTGTATAATGCTTGCGATAAAGCAAGAAAAAAAAGTGTGTTATGTTTTGTTGAAATTAATCCATCAAGCATAAGCTAAAAATAGGAGATTATATGGCTATAAGAAATGTTGTTAACGATGAAAAAGACAATGACTTTTTAAGGAAAAAAAGCAAACCAGTTAAAAATTTTGATGAGAACCTTTGGGAACTTTTAGATGACATGAAAGAAACAATGCATCAAAACGACGGGGTTGGAATTGCTGCTGTTCAGGTTGGAGTTTTAAAAAGAGCAATAATTGTTGAGCCTAACAATATGTTTTTGGAATTAATAAATCCAGAAATTATTTCGCAAGAAGGCGAAGACATTATGGAAGAAGGCTGTTTAAGTGTTGTTAAAAAAAGAGGATATGTTAAAAGGCCAATGAAAATAACCGTTAAAGCACAAGATAGATTTGGTTATGATTTTGTTATAACAGGAGAAAAATATCTTGCAAGGGTTTTGTGTCATGAAATAGACCATTTAGATGGTGTTTTGTTTATAGATAAAGTTTTAGAAGATTATGAGGGTGAGGAAGAGTAATGAAAATTGTTTTTATGGGTGGAAACGATTTTTCGCTTGAAAGTTTAAAAAAGTTATATTATTCACAGCATGAAATAGTTGGCGTTGTTTGCCAAGTTGATAAACCCAATTCAAGAGGGAATAAAATAGAAGTTTGTCCCGTTAAATCGTTTGCAATTGAAAAAGGTCTTAAAGTTTTTCAGTTTAAGAAAATAAGAGAAGAAGGGGTTGAAACATTAAAATCATTAAATCCAGATTTAGTGGTTGTTGTTTCTTATGGGCAAATTTTAAGCGATGAAATAATTAATTTAGCTCGATATGGAACAATTAATGTTCATGCTTCATTGTTGCCAAAATATAGAGGTGCTTCTCCTATTATTTCTGCAATTTTAAACGGCGAAAATGAAACCGGAATAACCATAATGAGAATTGAAAAAGAAGTTGATTCAGGTAATATAATTTTACAAGAAAAAGTTGCAATAAGTTCATCAGACAATGCCGAAACTTTAAGTAAAAAACTTGCTGTTGTTGGCTCTAACTTGGTTTGTGATGCAATTAATTTAATTGAAGAAGGGAAAGCAGTTGAAACAGTTCAAGACCATAGCAAAGCAACATTTACAAAAATGATTAAAAAAGAAGATGGGTTTTTAGATTTTTCTAAAACAGCAACAGAAGTTAACAATAAAATTAGGGCATTTAATCCAAACCCAGTTGCCTTTATTAAAATTAAAGACGAAAAATTTAAAATTTACGAAGCAGAGGTTGTTTCGGCAGATGAAAGTGTTGATTATGGAAAGATAATTTGCAGCTGCCCAAAAGATGGATTAATAATTAAATGCGGGAAAGATGCAATTAAAATTTTAAAAATTCAGGCACCAGGTGGAAAAGTTCTAGATGCAAAAAGTTTTTTAAACGGAAGGAAATTTGAAAAATAGTTTATTAGATTTAAGTTTTGATGAAATTGAAAACCTTGTTACATCTTATGGCGAACAAAAATTTCACGCAAAACAAATTTTTAATTTTGTTATGAACGGAAAGGAAATTGAAGAAATGACAAGCCTTTCCAAGCCTTTTCGTGAGAAATTGCTGGCAGAATATGTTTCTAACCCTGTTTCCATAATAAAAGATATAAAAAGCGCAGATGGAACAATCAAGTTTTTGTTTAAACTTTTAGATGACAATGTTATTGAAGGCGTTTTAATGAAATACAAATATGGCAACACTCTTTGCGTTTCCAGTCAAGTTGGTTGCAGAATGGGTTGCAAATTTTGCGCTAGTGGATTGAATGGGCTTGTTAGGAATTTAACAAAAGCAGAAATATTAGGTGAGGTTATTGCTGTTAATAAATTTTTGGGGGGAAGTAACGAAAATAGAAAAATAACCAACATTGTTTTAATGGGCAGTGGAGAACCGCTTGATAATTATGATGAAGTTGTTGAATTTATAAAAACAGTTTCTTCAAAACAATCGCTAAACATCAGTCAAAGAAACATTTCTCTTTCTACTTGTGGGCTTGTTGATAAAATAAAAAAGTTGGCAGATGATGGGCTTTCAATAACATTAACAATATCTCTTCATGCACCAAACGATTTAATAAGAAATCAAATAATGCCAATTTCTAAAAAATATTCTATTAAAGAGTTAATTGAAAGTGCAAAATACTATTTTGAAAAAACAGGCAGAAGGGTTGTTTTTGAGTATGCAATGATTGACGGTGTTAACAACAATTTAGATTGCGCAAAACAATTAAAACAATTAATAAAAGGATTTTCTGCCCACATCAATTTAATTCCGTTAAACTCTGTTAAAGAGCGCGGATTAGTTGGTGCTTCAAAACATCAAGTTTATTGGTTTAGAGATAAGTTAGAAGAGTTTGGTTTAAGCGCAACTGTTAGAAGAACAATGGGTGACGATATAGATGGGGCATGTGGGCAATTAAGGAATAAATACTTAAAAAATAGTTAATAGTTTTTATATAATTATAAAATATGATATTATTAAAATATGAAAAAAGTTTATGTTTCGGTTTCAACAGATCCTATTGTTGCAAAAAATTTAAGTGATGAAATAATAAAATACGCAAAACAAGCGCAAGATTTTGGCGCAGATTTTTTACATTGCGATGTTATGGACGGAAAATTTGTTTCTTCTAAAACATACAATCATAATGTTCTTGAACAAATTGAATCAAACACTTTAATTCCGCTTGATGTTCATCTTATGATTGACCAGCCATGGAAAGAAATTGAAAATTACAAAAAAGCAGGCGCAAATTTTTTAACTGTTCATTACGAGTCATTTTTAAAAAATGGTAAGTTAAAAACTAATTTATTAACAAAAACATTAAAACAAATTAAAAAAGAAAAAATGTTATGTGGAATTAGCATTAACCCACAAACAACAGTTGACAAAATAAAAAATTTTTTACATCTTTGCGATTTGGTTTTGGTTATGAGTGTTGAACCTGGAAAGAGCGGTCAAAAATTTATTGAAGATACTTATGAAAAAGTTAAAGAGTTGGAATCATATAAAAAGGATGGTTTAAATTTTAAAATTGAAGTAGATGGAGGAATTATTCCTGAAATTTCAAAAAAATTAATTGATTTGGGTGCTGAAATTATTGTTAGCGGAAGTTATATATACAATAGCGAAAATAAAAATCAAGCAATTAAATTGTTAAAAAATAATTAAAAAATAAATAAAATTATTAAAAAAACAAATAAAAAACAGCAAATTAATAAAAATTGTGTAAAAAATTAAATCTAAAACTAAAAAAATAATATTGATAATAGTAATAAAATTAATTAATTTAAAAAATAAAAGAAAATTATTTTTAGAATATACTTTGTGCATTAATTCCTATAACATGTTGATATGAAATTATATAAAAAAGAATTAAATTTATACTTTCAACATAAATTTTTTGTTCATTATTTTTTATTGCAGTTTGAAGTTTGCTAATTTCAATTCCAATATCTTCAATTTCTCTATGGTTAACAAATGTGCACAAAATATTTTCTTTTTCTGTCCAATATTTTTCTAATTCATTGGTGTAAAACATTAATTCATCTGTTTTTTCATTAAAAGATTGAGATGAAATTGAAATCAAGTTTTCAACTTGTTTTTTTGCTTCCTTTAAATATGCTTGAGCCATTATTTGCTCAATTGTGCATATGGCAATAAGAAAAGCTATTATAATTATTATGTGAATTGCTTTTTTCATATTGCCTCTCTTTTTTTATTAAACGAGAAGATTGAATAATTTCCCTTTTTTTCTTGCATATAAATTTTTCCATTTCCATCTATTGTTAATACGAGTATTTTTTTTATTTTTTTAACTTTTATAATTTTTAAAATTTTGTTAAAGTCATCTTCAGTTAAGTTGGCCAGTTT
>CALWRL010000007.1 GCA_944383945.1 uncultured Clostridia bacterium | reverse complement strand
CCCATAGGTTTAATTTTAAATTTTAAATTGCGCCAACCAATAACCCATTCATTTGGAAATTTTTTTAAATTTTCCCAATATCCACCACCGGTTGAAGCTCGGTTATAAACAGCAGAAAGATTTTTTTCCTTTCTTAAATCTCTTTTTGCTGGCCAAATAACTTGAGGGTCTGGACGCAAAAGAACAACATCTCCCCAACGCTCAAGTTTTTCTCCATTTCCTGTTGCTATAACTTCAAAATCTTTCCACTCTTTATTAACTTGCATTTATCACCACTAATTTTTAAGTTTTATAATAACTTTTTCATTTGAAATTTCAACTTCTTGTTCGATGCTAGAATTTTCAATGTCGCTTTTAATTTCTTTTGCCAAAACCTCTTGCATTATTCTATCTTTGTAAATATCCAAAACTTTTTGCAATGTTTCGGTTGGATTAACAAAAGCAACATTAATTCTTTCTTCAACTTTAAAGTTTGCTTCTTTTCTTAAAACTTGAACAGTTCTAATAAGCTCCCTTGAAAGCCCTTCAAGCATCAACTCTTCGTCTATTGTAACATCTAAAACAACGGTTTTGTCATTTTCAGTTGCTATAACAAATTCTTCTTTCGCTTTATATGATAAAATGAATAGATTTGAATCAAGATTTTTAAATTCTTTAATGTCAACTTTCCCTTTTTCAAATTGCGAAACATAACTATCCATTTCTAATTTGTCAGCTTCTGCCAAAATGTTTTTAACTTTCTGAACATCGCCTTTTAAAACCGCTCCTGCTGTTTTAAAATTAACAGTTAAGAACGAATCGTTAAATTTGTTGTTGTCGCTTTCAAAAACAATTTCTTTAATGTTTAATTCATCTTTAACAATTTGCTCAAAATTTAAAACCGCATTTTTAACAGGTTCTTTAACATTCAAATACATTGTTTTTAAAGGTTGTTTAACTTTAATTTGATTTTCATTTCTTAATCTTTGCGCAATTGCAATAATTTCTCTAACATCTTGTGTTTGTTCGTCTAAACCAACAAATCTTTGAGATGAAACTTTTGGGAAGCCAGAAAGGAAAATACTTTCGCATTCATTTTCTTCAATTCCCCTAACCATGTTTTGCCAAATGTGTTCTGTCATGAAAGGCAAAATTGGGCTCATAACTCTGCAAATTGTTTTTAACGCATTGTATAAACTGAAATAAGCGTTTAATTTATCTTCTTCGTCATCGCTTTTCCAAAAGCGTCTTCTATTAACACGAATATACCAGTTTGTTAAATTATCTATGAAATTTTCAAAATCTTTAACAACAAGGAAATAGTTGTTCTCATCATAATTTTTAGTTGAATTTTCAATAAAGATGTTACATTGTTCAAACAACCATTTGTCTGTTATATCAAAAGAATCAAAATTTAAATTAAAGTTGTTTAATTTTGGTTTATCAATTAATGCATAGGTGTTGAAGAAAACATACGCATTCCAAAGTCCTAAAAGTTTTCTTTTAACTTCATCTGTAATCGAAAAACCAAAACGAGTGTCGTTTAACATATTGTTTGCCGCAAAAATATATCTGATAACATCAGCACCTGTTTTGTCAACCAAATCATTAAAACTAATGTTGTTTGGCCCAGATTTAGAGAATTTAGAGCCATCTTCTGCAACAAGCATTGCAAACCCAATAACTTTTTTGTAAGGAGCTTTGTTTGTTAAAGTAACACTCATGAAAAGCAACGAATAAAACCAAAGTCTTATTTGTTCTTTCATTTCAATAACACATTCAGCTGGGAAATTCTTTTCAAAAAATTCTTTATCTGTAAAATATTTTTTTGTGCTAAATGGAGTTATTCCAGCATCTAGCCAACAATCCCCAACTTCTGGAACACGCTTAACTTTTTCGCCACAGTTTGGACAAGTAATTTCAATATCGTCAATATAAGGTCTGTGAAGATGAGGAAGTTTTTCAACTTCTTCTTTGCTGGAAAGTTTAATAAGTTCTTCAAGCGACCCAACAACTGTTAATTTCCCACATTTTTCGCATCTATAAAAAGGAAGAGGCAAACCGTAAAAACGCTTTCTAGAAATGTTCCAATCGCCCATGTTATTTAGCCAATCAAGCATTCTTTTTTTCATGAACTCTGGTTGCCATTTAACTGTTTCAACAGCCTCAATAAGTTGTGGTCTGATTTCATCTGCTTTAATATACCATTCCTTTGTTAACCTAAAAATAAGAGGTTTTTTACAACGCCAACAAATTGGATATCTATGTTTATACTTGTGAGTGTAATATAATTTACCTCTTTTTTTAAGCTCATCAAAAACAATGTCTGCAACTTCGTTTGCATCTTTTCCTGCAAAAAATCCAAAGTTAGAATAAAAAATTCCATTTTCATCAACAGGGCAAACATTTGGCAAGCCTAGTTTTTGACCAAGTTCAAAATCTTCCGCCCCACATCCTGGTGCAATATGAACCGCTCCAGAACCTTCAAGCGCATCAACTTGATCCCACGCAACAATTCTATGAACAAAATTTTGTTCGCTTAACTCTTCAAAGCAAGTTTCATATTTTAAACCAACCAACTCGCTTCCTTTAATTTCTTTTTCAACAGAAATTAAATCATCTTTCAAAACTTTAATTGCACTTTTGCCAACAACTAATTTTCTATCGCTAGACTTAACCTTGCAAACACAATATTCAAGGTCTTCATTAACTGCTATAGCAACATTTGATGAAAGAGTCCAAGGTGTTGTTGTCCAAACAAGCATATCTAAATCTGAGTCTGTAATTGGAAGTTTAAAGAAAACAGCAGTATGCTCCATATCTTGATAACTATCCGCAAGTTCATGCTCGGAAAGAGATGTTCCGCAGTGCGAACACCATGGCATAGGCCTGTACTTTTCAATTAACCAACCTCTTTCAAAACAAGTTTTTAAGAAATACCAAATTGTTGTTATGTTGTTATCTGAATTGGTAAAATACGAATTGTCCCAATCCATCCATTGCCCAAGCCTTTGCGATTGTTTTGCAATTATATTTGCAAAATTGTTAACTCTTTGAATACAAGATTCAGTAAATTTATCCATGCCGAAATTCAAAATATCGCGCTTATCTTTAAGGCCAAGTTCCTTTTCAACTCCAACCTCAACCCACAAACCTTGTGCGTCAAAACCATTTTGATAATGAGCATCAAAACCTTGAAGAGCTTTGTATCTTAACATAATGTCTTTAAGCGACCTGTTCCAACAATGGTGAAGTTTCATTTCATTGTTTGCAGTTATTGGGCCGTCTAAAAAGGCATAATATTTTCCTGTCTTTTTATTTTTTTCTTTAACTTTATCAAAAATAGAATTTTCTTTCCAAAAATTTAAAACATCTTCTTCGTTTTTAACTAAATTTGGCATTGCTGGTTCTTTTTTCATTATTTCGTCTCCTGTTGCAAAAAAAATTTGTAAAACTTTACAAGACGAATTCTACCACATTATTATTAAATAATCAAATATATTTATATTAATTATAGACATTTGCAGAAATAAAATTTTGCTTATTTCTCCAATCTTTTTCAACTTTAACAAATAAATTTAACATAACTTTTTTTTCAAGCATTTTTTCAATTTCAATTCTAGAACTTGTTCCAATTCTTTTTAAACATTCGCCACCCTTTCCAATTATTATTGCTTTGTGGGAATCTTTTTCACATATTATATCAACAGAAATTTTAACAATGTTTTTTTCTTCTTTAAAAGAAACAACTTCGCAAAAAGTGCCGTGTGGAATTTCTTGATTTGTAAAATTTAAAACTTTTTCTCTAACAATTTCTGCACAAAAAAATTTAACTGGTTTATCGGTTATTTCATCACTTGAAAAAATAAATTCTCTTTCTGGAAGATGTTTGATAATTTGCTGTTTTAAAACATTAACATTTTCGCCAGATTTAGATGAGATTGGAACAATTTCAAGTGGCGAAAGTTCATTTAAAGATACCAAATTTTTTGCAAGAACATCTTTTTGTGCCAAATCTATTTTACTAACTGCAATTATAACTTTTTCAAATTTTTCAATAATGTTTTTAATGTTATTAATTTCTTCATCTAAAAATAATTTCGACCCATCAATAAGATAAACAACAACATCTGCGCCTTCGCTAGCAGAACGAAAACTTTTGTTCATAAATTTGTCTAAAACATTTTTTGCCCTGTGAATTCCTGGTGTGTCTATAAAAACAATTTGATTTTCGCCTTCGGTTAAAACGCCCAAAACATTAACCCTAGTTGTTTGAACTTTATGAGAAACAATGTTTAATTTAAAACCTAAAAATTTATTTATTAATGTGCTTTTACCTGCATTAGTTCTTCCAATAATTGCAACATAGCCAGATTTCATCTTTTAACCTCGTGCTTTGCTAAAATTTTTTCACTTGTTAAATTCATTTCTTTTTCTTCATCTTTTTCAATGTGGTCGTACCCAAGTAAATGCAAAAAGCCGTGAAGAGCTAAAAAGCAAACTTCTCTTTTATAACTGTGCCCAAGAACTTTTGCCTGCAATTTAGCAACTTTTTTGCAAATAACAATATCCCCAAGCATAACATCTTCATCTGTTGGCAAACTTTCATTTTTAAAATCATAAATAGGAAAAGATAAAACATCGGTTTCTTTATCAATGTTCCTAAATTTGTTGTTAAGTTCTTTAATTTCCTTTCCTTTTGCAAATCTTATTCCAACACTAAAAATTAAATTTTCAGTTTCTCCAAACTTTTCCGAAAGCGCAGAAAGAAAAAGAAGTTTTATTTTCTTTTTTAAAAAACAAGAATGTATATTGTTATAGTAAATTTTTAACATATTTACATATTAACACATTTAAAAATTTTTGCAAACTGTCAAGCAATATTTCTTAAAACGGTTATCACATAATCTATGTAAAAAACCCCTTCCCTTTCAGTTATTAAATTGTTTTCTTCAACAATATTATCTCCTTCTTTTAACCTAATTTTAGCCAAGTTTTTTGCTTCGGCTATTTTTTCTTCTTTAACCGATTCAAAATCTGTTTCAACAACAACATTTTCAACTTCAAAATATGTTGTTGTTATATATTTAATTGGAAGCAAATAATCAGATAATAATTCTTCCTTAATTTCAAGTTCATATTGCAAATAAGGAATTTCAACTTTTGTTGTAACAATTTCTTGATTTAAAAATATCATTTTTCTTTCGCTAATATGATTTCCTGTTCGCCTTGTAATTTCCTTTTTGCTTTCAAATGTAACCGAACCATTTAGCCAAACATTTGCATATATATTTGCTTTTGCTTGAATTGGAATTTGTTTGCCAGAAGAATCAATAATAAAAGGTGCAACCAAAATATCCCCAGCTTTAACAACATCTCCAACTTTAACCAAAGCAGTTCCTTGAATCAATTCAATATCGGTAATTATTCCGTCTTCTTTTGCAACAACAGCTTGCGACTTGTCCAAATTTTCATATTCATCATTTAACACTTTTTCTTTAATATTTATTATTATTGATGAACCTTTTTTAACAACGCTAACCATGCTAATTTCTTCAAAATTTTCAATAACAATTTTTTCTATTTCAGAATTGGTCTTTATGTTTAATGGCGAAAAATATTTAACGCCATTGTCGTCCAAAACTTTTACAATATCCTCTTTCGAGCATCTTTCATTTCCAACAACTTCTATTCTTAAAACATAATTAGAGGCAACAACAAAAAAACAAAAACAAATAAAAATTCCAATTAAAATTGCGTATCTAAATTTAAAAAAATTAATTACTTTTGAAAAACCATTATATTTTTTTGAAACAACAATAATATTTTTTGATTTTAAAAATTTTTCAACTCTTTTTTCATCAAAAAAAGAAACTTCAATTATTGAATCTTTTAACGAATTTTTTTTAACTGAAAATATTTTTATTTTCTGTTTTGAAAGTTGATTAATATATCTTTCAAGATTATATCCAGAAAGCGTTAAAAAAACAGTTGTTTTATAACTTCTATTTTCATTTTTTTTAAAAAGTTTTATTTTTTTCACTAGTTAACCTCAATTTTATCAATTTCGCCAGCTATACTAATTGTTGAAATAGAAATTTCTTTTAACTTTAAATTTTTGCCCGAAACACTAACGATTTTCCCTTTAACTTTAACCATAACAAGCGAATCGGACAAATTAACAAGACCATTTTGCCCCTCTATATAAACAGCCTTACCGTTAATGTTAACAATGTTATAACTCCCTTCAATTTCAGGAATTTTCAATTCTTTTTTTATCTCTGAAAAAAAATTAAACATTCATTTTCTTCCTTTCAAAATATGATATGCTTAAAGTGTATAAATTAGAATTTTTTGCAAACAATAAATTAAGCAATAAAGCTTAAAAGGAGAAAACAAAATGAAAGAGGGATTTATTTTTGGTTTAATGGTTGGCGCTTTTGCAGGAATGATTGCATATAGATACAACAAAGATGTTCAAAAAATTGCCGATAAAGGCGAAAAAATTGTTAAAGAAGAAATTGAAATGATGAAAGACGAAGCAAAAAAAATTAAAGAAGAAATTAAGCCAGAAAAAAAGAAAAAAAATAATAATTCAAATAAAAATAAATAATAAAACAATTTAATTAAAATAAAAAATAATGAAAAATCAATTATTTTTTAAAATAAATTAAATAAAAAATTAATTTAATAAAATTAATAATAATTCGTGTTTAAATATTGAAATAAATATATAAAAAAATAAAAAATCTAGTTTTTAACTAGATTTTTTTATTTTTTTTGCGATATATAATGATGTTTTAAAGATTGTTTTTATCCATTAACATTATTTAATACAAATTAAAAATTTTGCTTTCCTTCTGTTAATGTTTCATCATTTTTAAATGTTAAATTATCATCTTCAAAATCAATTATAATAGTTCCAAATTTTTCAAGTTCGCCAAGCAATATTTTTTCGGCTATAACATCTTCAACATGTTGTTGGATAAACCTTCTTAAAGGTCTTGCACCATATTCCGCATCTGCGCCTTGTGAAACAATATAGTTTAATGCTCTTTCTGTTAATTTTAATTCAATACCTTGTTTTTGCAACCTAATATTTATGTTTTTCATTAAAATTTTAGCAATTTTTGTGAAATCTTCCATTGTTAAAGAATGGAAAACACATGTAACATCAATTCTGTTTAAAAATTCTGGCTTGAATTTTTTTCTTAACGCATCAATGTAAATATGCTTAATTTGGTCGAAACTTTGTTCGTAGTTTTCATCTGTTTCAAAACCTAATTTGTTTCGTTTTTGAACTTCACTTGCCCCAATGTTGCTTGTCATAATTATTATTGTGTTTCGGAAATTAACTGTTCTTCCTTGCGAATCTGTTAAACGGCCATCGTCTAAAATTTGAAGCAATGCATTAAAAATATCTGGGTGGGCCTTTTCAATTTCATCAAACAAAACAACGCAATATGGTTTTCTTCTAACGGCTTCGGTTAACTGCCCGCCTTCATCAAATCCAACATATCCTGGAGGCGCTCCAATAAGTTTTGCAACTGAATGAGCTTCCATATACTCACTCATATCCAATCTAACAATGTTGTTTTCATTATCGAACATTGCTTCGGCTATTGCTTTTGAAAGTTCGGTTTTACCAACACCTGTTGGTCCCATAAACAAGAATGAGCCAATAGGGCGCTTTGCATCTTGAAGCCCAACACGGCTACGTCTTATTGCTTTTGCAACTGCTTGAACAGCCTCTTCTTGCCCAACAACGCGTTTGTGTAAGATTTTTTCTAAATTAATAAGTTTTTCTTTTTCTGTTTCAGTTATTTTGTTTACAGGAATTCCTGTCCACCTTGAAACAACATCTGCAACTTCATTTGCACCAATTGAATTGTTCTTTTTTTCATTTCTGTTAAGAGAGATGTTTAATTTTTCTAATTCATCTTCCAACTTAACAATTTCAGATTGAAACTTTGCTGCTTTTTCATAATTTCTTTCTAAGCTAGCTTCATCTCTTGATGCTTGAAGCTGTTTTAATTTTTCTTCTTTTTCTCTAACATTTGCTGGTTTAAGACTAAAATTAACCTTTGCTTTGCTTGCTGCCTCGTCTATTAAATCGATTGCCTTATCTGGCAAACTTCTGTCCATTATATATCTATCGGAAAGAGATGCCGCCGCCTCGATTGCCTCATCAGTTATTTTAACTTTATGATATGCTTCGTAACTATCTCTCAAACCTTTCAAAATTTCAATTGTTTGTTCAACAGTAGGTGGTTCAACAACTATAGGTTGAAATCTTCTTTCCAATGCTTTATCTTTTTCAATAAAATTCCTATATTCGTCTGTTGTTGTTGCACCAATAGTTTGAAGCTCGCCTCTTGAGAGATATGGTTTTAACATATCTGATGGACTTGTTTCTCCTTTTTCTGCGCCGGCTTGTGCTAATGTGTGAATTTCATCTATAAAAACAATGATATTTTTATTCGCAATTATTGTTTCGATGGCATCTTTAAGTTTTTCTTCCATTGCCCCACGATATTTGGTTCCTGCCATCAAGCTTCCTATTTCCAAAGAAAATATTTCTTTGTTTTTTAATAAGTCGGGAACTTCTCCTCTAACAATTGCTAATGCCAAGCCTTCAACAACCGCCGTTTTACCAACTCCAGCTTCACCAATTAATATAGGATTGTTTTTTGTTTTTCTGCATAAAATTTCTATAACTCTTTCAATTTCTTTTTCTCTGCCAATTATTGGGTCTATTTTTCCTTGCCTTGCTTTAAGAGTAAAATCACTTCCTATATCTAAAAGTTTTTCTGGCAAATTTGATTTGTTTTGATTATCTCCCGAAATTTCGCCTTCGGAATTTTCTGAAATGTTTCCATTGTAAACACCACCTTGCAAAAATGAAACGACCTTGTTTTTAAGTTCGCTAACATTAATTTTGAAGTAACTTGATAAAAGCCTTGTTGCAAAACAATCTTGCGCAGAAATTAATGCCAAAAGCAAATGTTCGGTTCCTAGAAAATTATGATTTAATTGAAGAGCTATTGTTTGTGCTATTTTAAAAACTTCTTTTACTCTTGGAGTTAAAACAACACTATCAAAAAATGCTTCTTCTTCGTTGTTTTCTTTAAAAATATTTAATAGTTTTGAATCCGTTATTCCAAACTCTTTTAATATTTTTTTTGCAGTGCATTGAACTTTTGTTAAGCCATAAAGAATATGCTCTGTTTCAACCATATCTCCACCAAATCTTAATGCAACAGCGCTTGCTTCCATTAAAACTTTTTCTAAACTTTCAGTTGTTTCTAAAAACATACTTCGCCCCCCATTTTTTATTCTTGATATATTATACACCAAAAAATAATTTTGTTAAATATTTTTTTACATCAAAAAAAGCCGATAACGGCTTTTAATCTGCATAGTTTTTAAAATAGTTTTGAATTAAAACAACCGGCGTTCCTTTGTCTCCACTTCCACTTGTTAAATCGCAAAGCGAACCTATTAAATCTGTTAATTGTCTTGGAGTTGTTCCTAGGGCTGCACGATTGTTATCTTTTGAATCTCCCTTCTTTTCTCTAATTATCTTTTTAAACTCTTCGCTTGCTTCTTGGCCAGAAAGGTTTGCAAGGCGGGTTTCTGAAATGTATTTCAATTTAATTTCGTTTGGTGTTCCTAAAAGCCCATCTGTAAACCCTGGGCTAACAACAGGGTCTGCAAGTTCCCAAATTTTTCCAACAGGGTCTTTAAATGCGCCATCTCCATAAATTAAACATTCAACTGTTTTCCCTGTTAACTCTTTGAATCTTTTTTGCAAGTCTAGCGCTAATTTTTTTGTTTGTCTTGGAAAAAGTTTTACAGTGTCATCTGTGTTGATGTTGCTTCCCAAAAGCCCGTATTCTTCGTTAAACCCACTTCCATCTACGCTTTTTGTTAAAAGCTCATCAAGCGAAACAACTTTTTCTGCCCCACATTTTAATAAATGGGCTTTTGTTTGTTTTCTTGTGTGAATGTCTGCATTTATAACATAAGAAGTATATTCCAAAATGTCTTCTGCTTTATTACCAAAAATTATTTCACAATTAGGAGCAATTTCCTTATAAAACTCAATGTAATCAACCCCTGTAAAAAGGTGTTTAGTTTCTCCAAAAGCTTGTCTAAATTCTTTTTCGGAAAGCGCTTTACCAAATGGATTAATTCCGCTTTCGTATAGTTTTTGTTGCGAAATTAATGGATTTCCAACTTCATCAGAAGGATAAGTTAACATAATAATTAATTTCTTTACACCTTTTGAAATTCCTTTAAGTAAAAGCGAAAATCTGTTTCTGCTCATAATTGGAAAAATTAACCCAACAGTTTTTCCTTTAAAATGATTTTCAACATCTTTTGCTATTTGGTCTATTGTTGCAAAATTACCTTGTGCTATTCCAACAACAGCTTCTGTAACACCAATAACATCTCTGTCTTGAAGTTGTAAATTATTTTCTTTTAATGCGTTTAAAACACTTGAAGTAACAATTTCAACTAAATTATCTCCCCTTTTGATAATCGGTGTTCTAATTCCATAAGAAATAGTTCCTAAAAGCCCCATATTTACCTCCCTTGAAAAAAAGATTACACTTTTTAAAATTTAATGTCAAACTTTTTATTCTTCGTATTTGTTGTATATTATGATTGATAAACCAATTGAAATTATGCAACCTAAAATAACCAAAAGTCCCAAACCATTTTGAACAGAAAGTGGTTGAACTGGCGATGACGAAGAAAATTTTATTAAATCTAAAACAACACCTATTACAACCAACGATAATGAATTTGAAACCTTAAACGCTAGTGTCATAATTCCTGAGTAAACCCCTGCTTTATTATTGTATTTAAGTTCTTCATCCTTAGCCATAACATCTGCAAACATTGACATTGGAAAAGAATATAAAACCCCTGTTCCAAACCCGATAACGAATATCAAAGGTATAATAAGATAAAACAATATTGTTGTTGAAATTAACCCTCGGAGAATAAAAACTCCCCAAACAACAATAATTCCCAAAACTCCTATTGAAAGTCCTTTAATTAAAGTTGTTTTTTTGCCATTTTTTTTAGAAACATATCCCCAAAAAATTTGTGCGAAAACAGCTGAAACAATTAAAGTTCCCATACAAATTGAAATTTGTTGAGAATTAAAATGAAAGCAATATGTAAACATGTGCATTCCTGCTGCTGTTAAAATTGACGAAGAGATTAAACTTATTGCATAGCCAACAACTATAACCCTATATTGTTTCTTTTTTAATATTTTGAAAAAATCGTTAAAAACAGAAAAAAATTTTTCTTTTTTAATGTTTTGTTTTTGCGTTGGGCAACAAACTTCTCGCTTTAAAGTTCCAAAAAATGTTATCAACCCAAAAAACAAACACAAAACAGATGACACATAAGCAATGTTAATGTATCCTTCGTTAATTAATTGCCCTTGCCCACTTTCTCCATCTGGCATAAAAATAAACATAAAAATTGTTGGCAACATCATTCCTATTAATTGGAATATTGTTCTTGAACACTGAATTGAGGTTTGTTCGTTTGGGTCTTTGCTCATTTCTAACCCAAGAGCTAAATGCGGAGTTCCAAAAAAGGTGCAAAATGTTTGGATTGCTAGCAACGAAATTAAAATCCAAACAAATTTTATGCTTTCTGGCGCACTAACGGGAACAAGCCAAACCAAAAGGTTAACTGCACACATTCCCAAAATTCCAATAAGCATAAATGGGTGGCGTTTTCCTAGCGATGAATTTAAATTGTCTGAATAGTAACCTATTATTGGATCGGATATTGCGTCCCATAAAACACTTATTGAAACAGCAATTCCAACAAGTGTTCCCGAAACGCCCAAAACACTTGTTCCAAAAAACATAATAAAATTTGAAAGTGTTGAAGAAATTGTTGAATATCCTAAATTCCCAACACCGTAATAAAATTTTTCCTTTTTGGAAACTTTCATTTAATTCCTTTTAACGATACATATAAGTTGTCTAATATAAGATATGATTAAAAAACTAAATAAGAATAAAAAAAATTGTTTAATCTAGTTTGCATAATAATATTATTAGTAAAAAAGTTTTATTTTTAAAATTATTGTGTTAAACTAAAATAAATTAAGGAGACAAAAATGATTATTCTTGCTTGCGACCATGCTGGTTATCCGCTTAAAGAAGAAATTAAAAAATTTTTCAATCGTGAAAATATAACAACAATTGATGTTGGAACATACAGCACCGATTCTGTTGACTATCCAGATTTTGCAAAACTTGGAAATGCAAAAGTTTTGGAAAGCGAAAATAATATTGGAATTTACATTTGCGGAACAGGTGTTGGAATGAGCATTGTTGCAAACAGAAATTCCAAAATTAGAGCTGCTTTATGCTGGAACACAACAATAGCATCATTAGCTAGGCGCCATAACAACGCAAATGTTTTAGTTCTCTCTGGAAGATACACAAGAAAAAGAAAAGCAATTAGAATTGTTAAAGAGTTTTTAACAACTCAATTTGAAGCAGGAAGACACTCAAAAAGAATTAAAAAATTGGGTTAATTGGAGAAAATTATGCTATATAGTTTTGTTTTTGTTGGAGATAGAGAAAGAAAAGATGTTTTAAAAAATTTAACATCTAAAATAAATTTGTCATCTTCTGCATATCAAGTTTTGTTTTTAACAAATAAAAAACAAAAAAATGAAAACCTTTCAGACCAATTTCGCCACACAAATTTTAAAACTATTGTTTTTAAAGAAAACTCAACAAACGAACAAATGTTTGAAACCTTAATTAAAAGCAAAGAAAATTTAGGAACAATTATTTATTTTAAAGAAACTGCTAAATCTATTAATTTTTTAGATGTTAACAGAATGATTGAACAAAACCAACATGGCGCTAAAATTGTTGTTTCTAAACAAAACAAAAATCAAAATTTCTTTAATAAAATTTTTAGTTCGGTTAAAAGTTTTTTTGCAAAAATATGCCTTGGTTTAAAATTATATCCTGGTGAAGCGGACATTATTTTGATAGACACAATTTTAGTTACAACACTTTCCGAAATGAATGGGAAAACTGCTCTTCTAACAAAAATTAATGGTTGGGCTGGTGTTGAACCAAAAGTTGTTACAATTGACGAACAAGAAAACATAAAAAACAAAAACTCTAAAAAAGTTTTTACCCCTTGCTATGTTTGGGGCGGATTGTTTGTTGGAATGGTTATTGGAATAATTCTTTTAGTTGTTCTTAAAGCAAATATGCCTTTTTTAGGCTGGTTTGCTTATGTTATAACACAACTTGCAATATTAGGAATTTTTGTTTATTCATTAACAAAAGCAATGTTTAAATACAAATATGGAAATTTGGTTTACACACCAGAAACAGAAATTGTTGAAATTATTGATAATTTAGATGAATAAGTAAATAATAATATTTGCAAATAAAAAGATATAATAACGGGGGGAAAATTAATGGACGAAAGAATTATAAAGCTTGCAAAAAACATAATAAACTACTCTATTTCGTTAAAAAAAGATGAAAATTTATTGATTGAAGCAAAAGACTGCAATCTTGAAATTGTTAAAGCATTAATTAAAGAAGCCTATAATGTTGGAGCTAATCCATTTGTTAATCTTTACAGTGCAGAAATATCTCGTGCCTTATTGTTTGGAGAAAATGAAAATCAATTAAAAATAAAATCCGAATTTGATGTTGCGTTTATGAAAAAAATGGACGCCTACATTTCTATTTGTGGTTCGCTAAACACATTTGAAAACTCAGATGTCCCATCAGAAAAAACAGCGCTTCATTTAAAGCACACTGAACCAGCTAGAAAAGAAAGAGTTAACAATACAAAATGGGTAATTTTAGTTGCTCCAAGCACAGGGCTTGCCCAAGGTGCAAAAATGAGCACAGAACAATATGAAGATTTTTACTACAAAGTTTGCAATTTAGATTATTCAAAAATGGACAAGGCAATGGATAATTTAGTTGCACTTATGAACAAAACAGACAAAGTTAGGCTTGTTGCTCCACAAACGGATATAACTTTTTCCATAAAAGGAATTCCTGCAATAAAATGTGCAGGCAAAATGAACATTCCAGATGGAGAAGTTTTTACTGCTCCAGTAAGAGAAAGTGTTAACGGAGTTATTACTTATAATTTAGACACAACCTATAATGGAATTTCTTTTACTAACATTAAATTAGTTGTTAAGGACGGAAAAATTATTGAAGCAACCGGAAGTAATAACGAAAAGTTAAATGATATATTAGACACAGATGAAAATTCTAGATATTTTGGAGAATTTGCAATTGGGGTTAATCCACACATTAAACGTGGTTTTCAAGACATTTTATTTGACGAAAAAATGGCAGGTTCGATACATTTCACGCCAGGCTGTTGCTACGAAACCGAAGCACCTAACGGAAACATTTCGGCAATACATTGGGACATGGTTCTTTCAATGCTTTCACAACACGGCGGCGGTGAAATATATTTTGACGATGTTTTAATTCGCAAAGATGGTGTTTTTGTTGTTGAAGATTTAAAATGCTTAAACCCAGAAAATTTAATATAACAAAGGAGAAAAAAATGAAAAAGAAAGTTAAAATTGGAATTAATGGTTTTGGAAGAATTGGTCGTTTAATTTTAAGAATTGCCTCTGAAAGAGATGATGTTGAAGTTGTTGCTATCAATGACCCTTTTATAACTGCAGAATATGCTGCATATATGCTAACATACGACACAGTTCATGGAAAATTTAATGGAAAAGTTGAAGCAAGTGGCGACAAATTAATTGTTAATGGCAAAAAAATAGATTTTTACAGCGAATACGAGCCAGCTCACATTAATTGGAATTTAACAAAACCAGATGTTGTTGCAGAAGCAAGCGGAAAATACACGCTTAAAGATGAAGCAGAAAAACACATTGGAAGTGGCGCAAAAAAAGTTGTTATAACCGCTGCCGGAAAAGAATGCCCAATGTTTGTTATGGGTGTTAATGAAAACGAATACGATCCTTCAATGAAAGTTGTTTCTAATTCCAGTTGCACAACTAATTGTTTAGCTCCTCTTGCAAAAATAATTCACGAAAATTTTGGAATTAAAGAAGGACTTATGACAACTGTTCACTCACTAACACCTTCTCAACTTGCAGCAGATGGAGTTTCTAAAAAAGATTGGCGTGGTGGAAGAGCTGCTTCGTACAACATTATTCCTTCTTCTACAGGTGCTGCAAAAGCAGTTAGCAAAGTTATTCCAGATTTAAAAGGAAAACTAACTGGAATGAGTTTTAGAGTTCCAACTTTAGATGTTTCGGTTGTTGATTTAACTGTTAAACTTGAAAAAGAAACAACCTATGAAGAAATTATCGAAGCAATTAAAAAAGCAGAAAAAGGAAAAATGAAAGGAATTGTTGGAACAACCGACCTCCCTCTTGTTTCTAGCGATTTTATAGGCGATTCGAGAACTTGCATAGTTGATATTAAGGCAGGGATAATGCTTAACCCATCTTTCGTTAAACTTGTTGCTTGGTATGACAACGAATATGGCTACACATGCAAACTTGTTGATATGTTAAAATTAGTTGGTTCAACGAATTAATTTTAAATTAGTTAAAACTTCGTAAGGAATGGTGCCCATGATTTGGGCCCATTTTTTTGCATCATTAAAAACAACAACTTCATCTCCAATTTTTGCATCAACATTTGTTAAATCAACAAAAAACATATCCATGCACACATACCCTATGCTTTTTGCTTTTTCCCCATTAATAAAAACATAAAATTTATTGGATAACAACCTGCTAATTCCATCTCCATATCCTAAAGGGATTATTCCTACCTTGACATCTGTTTTCGAGCAATATCCTTTTCCATATCCAACAAAACACCCCTTTTTAACCTCTAAGATTTTAATTATATGAGATTTTACCGACAAAATTGGGCGCAAGTTTAAAGCTTTCGGTCCATAGCCATACAACGCTAACCCAATCCTAATCATATCAAAACTAAATTTATTTCCGTTTAGCTCTTGTCTTGCAACACCAGAGCCTCCAACACTTATTATTGGTTTTTGTCTTTTTGGTATTAAATTTAAAAATTTTTTAAAAATTTTTTCTTGGTTTAAGTATGTTATATCATCGCAATCTGCTGTTGAAAAATGAGTTGCAATTCCTTCAACTACAATTGCATTTTCAATGGCAAGATTATAAATTTTTTTAAAGTCCGCTAAATTTGAAATTCCCAATCTGTTCATTCCGCAGTTAATTTTTAAATGAATTTTTATTCGTTTTTTATCTTCTGGATTTTTTGCTAAATAATCTAACAAATTATAAAAATGTTCTTTACTTTCAATAACAAAACTACAATCATATTTTGCACATTTTAAAAAGCTAAATGTTTTTCCAACAATTAAAACTTTACTATTTGGGTTTATCAATTTAACTTTTATTGCTTCGTTTATGTTAGAAACTCCAAAAAAATCAATATAATTATGTGCATAATTAACTATTGTTTCAATACCATGTCCATACGCATTTGCCTTTATCATAAAACAAATCTTTTTATTTCCTGTAACACTTTTAATTTTTTTTATATTAGACAAAAGTGCTTTTCTTGATATTAAAACCTCTCCACACTTTTCCATAAATTAAATATATGAAAATAATAAAAGGGCTTGTTAACCCTTTTAGTTTGTATTTTGAATAAATATGCATTAAACTGTATTAATATTCACTTCTTCATTATTTAAATTTTCTTCTTGTGGCTCGAGAATTTTTAAAATTGGCTCTTTAATTTCATCAACTGTGTAATCAGATTTAACTTTAAAATAAACAACAGGAAGTTCTGCACTTTTTAAAGCCTCAATAACTTGAGGAGATTCAATGTCTAACTGCTCATCTCCAATGCTTCCATCATATATATCAACAACGATTTTTGGTTTCATTGTTTCTTGTTCAAATATAACAAGATCAACATACTGACCTTTTATAGAGTCATACAACGCACGGCTTCCAACAGGTTCTAAAATTGTGTCAACTCCAATTCTTGGAAATGCAATATATCCTTTAGGCAATGCTTTGTTAATTAAAATAAACAATTTAATTTCTTTTCTATATAAGAATTTATCAACCGTGTCGCAATAACTTCCCTTTGTTTCAAGTTTTCCGTTCTTATTTTTAGAAATGCTGTTTTTCTTTTCTTTTGTTTTTAATTTTATTTTCTTTGGCCTGTTATTTGTTGTTTTAGATTTTTTTTGTTTGAATTTAATGATTGCATAAGCAAATCCACCTAAAACAAAAAGCAATCCTATAACACTTAATGCGATAATTATGTTCATAAATACCTCACCATTCAATTTGTTTTTTCCCAAGTTTTTGCAATATTTCGTTTGTTTTAACAAAATGTCCACAACCAAAAAAACCATTATATGCTGAAAGCGGACTTGGATGAGCACATGATAATACATAATGTTTATTTCTGTCAATATCCTTTCCTATTTCTTGTGCGTTAGCACCCCAAAGAAGAAATATAACTGGGTCTTTCCTACTATTTAGCAAGCTAATAACTTTTCTTGTTATTTTCTCCCAGCCCATGTTTTTATGGGAATTAGGACAACCTTGCCTAACAGTTAAAACACTGTTTAAAAGCAAAATTCCCTGTTTTGCCCACGCTGTTAAATTTCCGCTTGTTACAGATTTTTTACCCGTTTCATTTTCAATTTCTTTATAAATGTTTTTTAAAGATGGCGGAAAAGCAACTCCCTCTTTAACAGAAAAACAAAGCCCATGAGCTTGTCCCGGCTGATGATAAGGGTCTTGCCCAATTATAACCACTTTAACATCTTCAAACTTAACTAAATTTAATGCATTAAAAACATTGTTTGCCTCTGGATAAATAATATGCTTTGAATATTCTTCATTTAAAAATTTTTGAAGTTTTTTAAATTCTTCATTGTGCAATTCTTCATGCAATAATTCAAACCAATTTTTAGTTATCGGAAACATGGTTTTATTATAACACATAATTTCTTATTTTGCTATTGACTTTAAGAAAAAAATAATTTAAAATGTTTTTGTGAAAAAGAAAAGAAAAAATGTTTCTAAACCAATAATTAAAAACAAAGGAAAATTAAAAAAATTTGTTCCTATTTCAAAAGTTGGTTTAAGCAAACTCAATTTAAAAATGCTTCCAGCTAACAAGATTGATCTTGTTTCGCAAGCAATTGCCACGGCAGCAACATCAATTGCCGGATTTAACCCAGTTATCAATTATGATATAAACTTAGAAACAAAAATTTCCGATTTACGCTTTGATGTTAAATCGCTTCACAATCATATTCAAAAACATATTGTACCTTTGCCAAACGATATTGTTTCAAAATTTATAAATTGCAAAAAAGTTTGCATTAAAAGAGCTAATTTCACAACAACACTTAAAGACAAAAACGAAGAAGCAGATGTTGAAAGAATGTTGCTTTTAGGTTTTGTTGGCAAAAAAATTGTTCCTTTTCAATTAAATTTTATGACATTGAAAAATGGAAAAAATTTTGTTAATTTAGGTGCAATTTTAGGCGGGAAAATTTTTGTTTCATGCGAAAGATATGATGAAAGAGAAGGTCATAATAACACCTTTTACGGCGAAGAAAAAAAGAAAATTGATAAAAACAACAACACAATGTTTTATTCTCCTGCTCACTTGCATTATTATGATATTAAATCTTTGGTTTCGCTTTATGATGCACTTGTTAGAGAAGGCTACACTCCAAAGGAAGTTGTTTCATCAAGAATAGCAACAAAAATGGAAGCAATTCCTTTTGACAAAATAAATCAAGCAAATGTTAAAAAATTCTTTATAGAAAAATATAACATAAAAACTGGAAATGAAAATTTATTTGATGACAATATTAACATCGAACAATGTTTAGAAATTATTAGCAAAAACAACTTGCTATATTCTCGTTTAAATGAAGAAAAAATTTACAATCAAAATGAAGAAATAATTCCTACTCAAAACGAAAAAACACCTAAAAAACACAAAAAATTTTATTATGACAACAGCAAATAAAAATTCAGTTTTTGGAGATTAAAATGGAAAAAATAATTGAAAATTTATTAAAATCATGCGAAATAATTAAAATTGACAACAATTTTTCAGAAATAAAAACAAATTTAGAATTTAAAAAGGGAATTGCATTTAGAGTTTTTATAAAAAAAGTTGATGACAAATTTTTTATAACGGACAATAAAAACACTTTAAGATACATGAACACGATATACGAACTAACTAGCCAAGATGTTAAGCAATGCATTAATGATGTTGTTAGAACATATAAATTTAAAATTGATAAAGGCGAAGTTTTAGGAGAAGTTAATGCATTAAACATTAAACAAAGATTTTTTGAATTTTTAATTTGTTGCTTTTCACTTGCAAATATGTATGTTTTCTTTGATGAACCTAAATAAACAAAAAAAATGAAACGATTTTAGAAAAATCGTTTTTTTATTTTATTTTGTTATGATATCATATTTAATGAATTAGTAAGCACTTAAAGTGCAAATATTATATTAAAAGAAATTAAAAATGAAACAACAAAAATTCTACAACGCAAAAAACAACTTTGCGCTAATTTCCGATATGGCAAACCAACTCAACTTAAACGAAAAAGTTGTTGAGCTTTTGTTTTCGCGCGGAATTGATAGCAAACAAAAAATTAACGAATTTTTTAACCCGAGCTTTTCTCATTTTAACAATCCTTTCCTACTTAAAGGAATGGAAGAAGCAAAAGAAAAAATTTTAAATTCTGTTAAAAGCAATGAAAACATTTTGGTTTTTGGAGATTATGATGTTGATGGAATAAGTGCATCAGCAATTATTATTAAACTTTTAGAAAAACTAAATTGCAAGGCAAATTATTTTCTTCCAAATCGCTTTGTTGATGGATATGGTTTAACCAAACAAGCAATTGATAAAGTTAAAGAAAAATTTAATCCAAAATTAATTATAACGGTTGATTGTGGAATATCTTGCTATGAAGAAGTTGAATATGCAAAAAGTCTTGGAATTGATATTGTTGTTACCGACCACCATGAAATTCCACAACAAATTCCAAACACAATTGTTATAAACCCAAAACTAGAAAATCAAGCATACCCTTTTAAAGATTTGTGCGGAACAGGCGTTGCTTTAAAAGTTGCCCAAGCTATTTTAAACGATAATTGTGAAGAGTTTTTGCCAATTGCTGCTCTTGCAACAATTGCAGATATAGTTTCGTTAACAGATGAAAACAGAGCTATTGTTTCATTAGGTTTAAAACTTTTTGAAAAATATCTCCCTGTTGGAATAAAAGAATTATTAAAAGATAATAAAATCTCAATAAAAAACGTAACATCAACGGATATCGCTTTTAAAATTGCTCCAAAAATAAATTCTAGT
>CALWRL010000006.1 GCA_944383945.1 uncultured Clostridia bacterium | reverse complement strand
CTTTTTTTTTTTTTTTTAACAGATGTTTTTCCTGTTGATACATGGATAAAGCAAATTTATGAAGATTTGAATGTTGGCGAAGAAAAAAAATCTGTTAATGAAATTTCTAAACATTTAATTTCTATTTTCAAAGAATATTCTGGCTATGCTCAACAATATCTTTTTTACTACAAAAGAGAAATTAAAAATTTGAATATGTAACTTTGTTTATTTTGCACAAAAAAAATAAGTTTTATTGACAACTAAGTTTAAAAGTGATATTATCAACAATGGAAGCAACCCCCAATTAATATTGTTTCCACGAAGAGAGTGTTTTATAATTTTTTCGCTCTCTTCTCCTTTTTTTATTTATATATTTTAAGAATGTATTAATTAAATAATGTTAAAAAAAAGTATTCACATTTTTTTTAATATGTGTTATAATGAGCACGAGGGGAGGGTATTATGGGGCAAGAGATTGCTGAAATTTTCACTTCTATGCCATGGTATATTATACTTCCATTGTGCGTTGGTGTTATTTTATTATTTATTGAGTGTTTTGTTCCCGGATTTGGCTTTTTTGGCATTTCAGGTTTAATGTGCCTTGTTGGCGGAATTGTTGCAAATGGAATTATAACAAAGTCTATTGTTCAAACGCTTTTTTTAATTTCATTGTTTATAGTTGTTATTTTTATTCTATTTTTAATATTTATTAGGTCTGCCAAGTATGGGCTTATTAGCAAAACTCCTTTTGTTGAGAAGCATACTGCTGTTCCAAGAGATTATGCGGATAAAAACAAAAATAAGTTAAAAGACTTAATAGGACAAAGAGGAATTGCTATTACACCTTTTACTCCTTCCGGTAAATTTATGATTGATGATCAAATTTATGATGGTATTACCAGAGGAGAAGCTCTTGACAAAGATTGCGTTATTAAGGTTATTGATGTTGAGGGAAATAAAATTGAAATTGAAAAAGTGGAGGTTTAATTATGGGTTTAGGATTTTTAGGATTATCTGTTGGAATGATTATTTTAATTGTTGTTCTATCTATCATTGCTGTTTTCTGCATTGTCATTCTTAGTCTTGTTCCTATTAAACAATGGTTTGTTGCGCTTGTTTCTGGAGCGCATGTTTCGATGGGGCGTTTAATTGGTATGAGACTTAGAAGAGTTAAAGTTGCGCCAATTGTTTCTGCGTATATGCAAGCTAAAAAAGCAGGAATTGATATTGACATTGTTGACCTTGAAACACACTATATGGCTGGAGGCGATATTGAAAAAATAATTGTTGCTTTAATTTCTGCTCACAGTGCAAAATTGCCACTTACGGTTGACCAAGCAAAAGCTATTGACCTTGCTGGACGTGATGTTGCTAAGGCTGTTAAAATGTGCGTTACACCTGTTGTTATTGAAACTGGTTGGATATCTGCAATTGCAAAAGATGGTATTGAACTTAAAGTTAAAGCTAAAATTACTCTTAGAAGTAACCTTCCAAGACTTGTTAGAGGTGCAGGAGAAGAAACTATTTTGGCTCGTGTTGGCGAAGGTATTGTTACAACTGTTGGTTCGGCTCTTACTCATACTGAGGTTTTGGAAAATCCTGATATTATTTCAAAAACAGTTTTAAACAAAGGTCTTGATGTTTCAACTGCTTATGAAATTCTTTCAATAGAAATGGCTGATATTGATGTTGGCCAAAACGTTGGTGCTAAACTTAACATTGATAGAGCTGAGGCTGATAAATCTATTGCTCAAGCTAAAGCTGAGGAAAGAAGAGCAATGGCTAGTGCTATTGAACAAGAAATGAAAGCAAAAACTCAAGAAATGAAAGCGATGGTTCTTGCTGCAGAAGCTGAAGTTCCAAAAGCTATGGCTGCTGCAATTAAGAATGGTCAACTTGGAGTTATGGATTATTACAAGATTCAGAATTTAAACTCTGACACTGCTATGAGAAATTCAATTGCAGGAGTTGATAAGAAAAAACCTGGCGGAGTTTAATTAAGATTGGTGACCGCAAGGTCACTAATTTTTTAAAAGGAGGGGATATATGATTTGGTTATTAGTTGGAATTTGCGTTTTAGTTCTTATTGTTGCAATATATTATTCCATTCCTTTTTTTAAAAAACTTTTTAATAACAATTCTAATTCTTCTAAAAAAGCGGACATAGCTAATCAAAGAGCATTAAAAAAACAAGAAAAATTAGAAAAGAAAAGAATAAAAAAAGAACAAAAAGAAAATAAAAAAACCGAAAATATAAATGAAAGTTCTACTGTTTTCACAGCTCAAGATGAAGATTTTTCTGATAACGAGCACGCGATTGATTTAAAGGATGAAGATCCTGATTTAAGAGTTGATTATAAAAATTTTGATTATGATGGATTTTTTGAGCCTTCAGATAATAATAAATTTAATGATGTTTCAGACAATGATGAATCTAGCATGCTTGAAGATAATATAAATGATCTTTTTGAAGAGTATTTTAATGAAGTACCAAAACCAAACAGAAATAATTCTTATTCAAAATCTGAACCAGTTAGTTTTCTATCTGACGGGAGTGTTGATGGAGATGATAGTGAAATTAAAGATTTTTTAGAAGAATTAAACAGGGTTGGTTTAAACGGAGAAAAAAGTTTGAGTGATGATTTTAACAGGCTTTCTCCTGAAATGAAGGCTTTAATGATTTCAAACTTTTTAGATAGAAAAGAATAAATTAATTAGTTGGCAGTTACATTTTACTTTTAGCAATTTAACACCATATAATTGAGCGAAAATTCAATTATGTGGTGTTTTTTTATGAATAAAAAATTTTCTGAGAAAAAAATTAATGAGGCGCTTTACAAGAAAGCCGTTGGGTATGAAGCTAGCGAAGTTGTTGAAGAATTTGTTGTTTCTGAAGAGGGTGAATTTAAACTTAACAAAAGGAAGATAACTAAAAAACATATTTCGCCAGATTTATCTGCTGTTAAAATGTTGCTGGAAAAAGTTGAAAACAAAAAAGGCAAATATTCTGAAATGAGCGACGAGCAGCTTTATAATGAAAAAATTAAAATTTTAGAATTGCTAGAAAAATTAAAAAAATAGTATCTAATTCATTCGGTATCAATTGTTTTCTCTTTTTTAATTTAAAGAGATTAACTTTAGATAAAAATTATAATTTGGAGGTAAAATGAAAAAAAACGAAATACAAAACGAAAATTATTTTGAAGAGGACTTGGTTAGCGAAGTTATAGAAGATTTTAAAAGAAGACAACAAGAAAGAAAAAGTTTTGAAACACAATGGGAACTTAACATGAATTTTTTGATGGGAAATCAATATTGCTGTGTTGGACCTTCTGGAGAAGTTGAAGAATTTGAAAAACAATTTTATTGGCAAGAAAGGGAAGTTTATAACCATATTGCACCAGTTGTTGAAGCAAGACTTGCTAAACTTTTATCACTAAAACCAAACATGACTGTTGTTCCTGCTTCTGGAGATGATAGAGATGTTAAAACGGCAAAGCTTTCTAAAAAAATAGTTGATGCAGTTTATAATAAATTATGTGTTAGTGGAATAATTTCAGAGGCTAATAATTGGAGCGAAGTTTGCGGGACAAGTTTTTATAAAATAACTTGGAATAGTGAAAAAGGGTCTGTTATTAGTCAAGATGAAAATGGCAAATTTTATAACGGCGAAGTTGATGTTACTGTTTGTCCGCCTTTTGAAATTTATCCTGAAAGTTCTAGTTGTTCAGACATTAACAGTTGCAAATCGTTAATTCATGCTAAGGCTTATCATGTTGATGATATCAAAAAGATTTGGGGTGTTGATGTTAAGGGAGAAGACATTGATGTTTTCACTCTTGATAATGTTCAAGCAATAGGCGGGTATGGATATTTTGGAAATGTTAGCAAAGTTGTTAACAGTGTTAGAAACAATTATGCTATTGTTATTGAAAAATATGAAATGCCATCTGTTGATTTCCCTAATGGAAGATTAATTATTGTTGCTGGAGACAAATTGGTTCATTTATCGGAACTTCCATATATAAATGGAAACGACGGAGAAAGAAGTTTTCCTTTTATAAAACAAACTTGCATTGAACATCCTGGTTGCTTTTGGGGGGCATCAATAATTGAAAGATTAATACCAATTCAACGATCGTTTAACACATTAAAAAACAGAAAACATGAATTTATGAATAGGCTTTCAATGGGCGTTTTAACCGTTGAAGACGGTTCGGTTGACATGGATAATTTAGAAGATGATGGACTTTCTCCTGGCAAAGTTTTAGTTTATAGGCAAGGGGCAACACCTCCAAAGTTTATGAATTTTGATAGAGTTCCTGTTGATTTCACAACAGAAGAAAACATGCTTTTAAATGAGTTTACTTATGTTAGCGGTGTTTCAGATTTGCTTAGGAATTCAATTGCAAACTATTCTAATATGTCCGGTGTTGCTTTACAAGTTTTAGTTGAACAAGATGACACAAGAATTTCTATTACAGCAGATAGAATAAGAGAAGCTATTAAGGGTATGGCAAAACATGTTTTAAGATTGTATCGTCAGTTTGCATCTGTTCCTCGTTTAACAAAAATAGTTGGAGATAATGGAGATATTGAAGTTTTCTATTTCACTGCGTCAGACATATCAAGTGATGACATTGTTTTTGAAACAGGAAATGAGGTTGGTGAAACTGTTGCACAAAAACGAAGCATGGTTTTCGATTTGTTAAATGCAGGATTATTGCATGATGAAAACGGTAAGTTGTCAAATAGAATGCGTGTTAAAGCGCTTGATCTTCTTGGTTTTGGTGTTTGGGAAAATGCTCAAGATATCAACGATTTGCATTTAAAGAAGGCTTCTAACGAAAATTTAAAATTTATGGAAGGGAATGTTTTAGAACCTCTTGAAGTTGATGATCATGACATTCATATAACTGAACATACTGCTTTATTATTGGGCAGTGAATTTGGTAAGAAAGCAGAAAAAAATAGCAAATTAACTGAAAATGTTTTAAGCCATATTCGCAAACATAAACAAATGAAAGCTGTTATAAATTCTGTTGAAAATAATAAATAAAAATGGAGATTATTATGGAAGAAATTATTGAAAATGGGGAACAACCTTTCACAAGCGAGCAAGCATTAAATAGTATTGTTGAAAATGAGGAGAATAACGGTGCCACTACATCGCAAGAAGAAGGCTCCCAATTTGGTAAATTTTCTTGTGCAGAAGATTTAGTTAAAGCTTATAATAATTTGCAAGCTGAATTTACAAGAAAATGCCAAAAATTAAGCGAAGTTCAAAAACAAATTGCCGAAAAAGAAATTCATGAAACTTCTTCAAAACAAGATGAAACAAAAGAAATTACTCCGGCATTTGAAACTGAAAACTGGAGATCTTCTGTTGCAAAATTTTTACAACAAAACGAAAAAGCCAGAGAATTTTCGCGAGAAATTTCTAACGAAATTTTACAAGATAAAAGCCTTCAAACATCGCCTAATATGTTGGAAATTGCATGGGGGAGAGTTCTTTCCAAAAATTTTAAAACGCCAGAACAAATTGCAAAAGAAAGCTCGTTTATGGATAAATATGTTTTAAACAATGAAGATGTTAAAAGAAAAATTTTTGGAAATTATTTAAGTCAAATTCAAAAAGCACCACATGTTATTGGTAATGAAATTAAAGGCGGAATTAGTTTGCTTAGCAAAAAAACAAAGCCAACTAATTTAAATGATGCAAAATCTATTGCAGTTAAATTTTTTAAATAAAAAATAAATAATAATTAATATTAATTAAATAAAAAATAATTTAATTAAAAATTATTAATTAATATTATTTTTAATTTTTTATAATTAATTATTATTTATTAAAAAAATAAAAAATTAAATAGAAAAATATTATATTAAATTAAATAAAAAACAAAAAAAATAATTAAAAAAACAAATAAATAAAAAAGGAGAATAATAATGGTTTCATTAACTAGTGCTAGCAACGCGCTTAAAAATGTTTATTTAGGTGTTGTTGCAAACCAATTAAACACAAATGCTAACCCTTTATTAAGTAAAATTGAGCAATCAACTTCTGATGTTTGGGGAAAGCAAATTATTAAACTTGCACCATACGGAATTAACGGTGGTATTGGAGCTGGAACTGAAACAGGTGTTTTGCCTATTGCAGCAGAAAACCAATATGTTCAGTTTGTTACTGATCTTAAAAATCTTTATGGTAAAATTTCTATATCTGACAAGGCTATGAGAGCTTCTGCTAACAGCGCTGGAGCATTTGTTAACTTGTTAAATGCAGAAATGGAAGGACTTGTTAAAGCAAGCAGTTTTAACTTTGGTCGTATGATTTATGGAGATGGTTCTGGTCTTTTGGCTACTGTTTCTGAATACAGTTCTTCTGACGGTGCTATTACTGTTGATAGCGTTAGAAACTTAATTGAAGGAATGGTTGTTGATGTTTATAACGCTGAATCAAAAGTTGCAGACTCTTGCGGAAAAAGAATTACATTTGTTGATAGAAAAAACAACAAATTTTATCTTGATGCACCTGCATCATCTTTAACAATTGCTGCTGGAAATAATGTTTATGTTCAAAACTCTAAAGGTTTAGAAATTACTGGACTTGGCGCTATATTTGGAGATGGTGAAAAACTTTATGGTTTAACAAAAGCAAATTTCCCTTGGTTGTCTCCTTATGTTGATTCAACTGAAAAAGAAATTTCTGATGAAACAATTCAAGCTGGTTTAGATAGCCTTGAGGAGTGTGGCGGACTTAGTGCTAACTTTATTGCATGTTCTAGAGATGTTAGAAAAGCATATCAAAAATATCTTACATACTTTAAGAGAAACATTGATGTTATGGATTTAGCTGGTGGCTTTAAAGCTATTACATATAATGGAACACCTATTTATGCTGATAGATTTGTTAAAGATGATGAAATGTATTTATTGAACACTGATGAATTTACTTTGCATCAACTTTGCGATTGGAAATGGCTTGAAGGAGATGACGGAAAGGTTATTAAACAAAATGCTAATGAAGCAACTTACTCTGCGACATTAGTTAAGTATGCAGATTTAATTTGCAACAAACCTAATGCACAAGGGAAAATTGCTGGAATTAAACCTACCGTTTCTAATCCTTTTGCAAGCGAAACAGTTACAGAAGCATAATTTGTTTAGTGTGGAGTTAGATAATGTTATTTGAAATTTTAAATGATGTTTTTTTTATTAACGATCGTCTTAAAGAAATTGATGAAAATTATAAAATATATTTTAATTCGAAAAAAAATAAGTTTGAAATTCATAATATTGGGCAAGTTGGGGACAGTTATTGTTTAACTGTCCCTTTCCAATATTTAGATGAAAGAACTATTAATTTTGTTAAACAAACTCTTGCTATTAATAGCGAAAAGTTATTTGATGAGATTGATAAAAATAATCAAATATTAAAAGAAAGAAGTGAAAAAAACATATTAAATTTTGCGAAAGACAAATTGTTTGATGAATTAAAATATAACAAAAATTAAAAAAAGGAGGGGGTATGACAGCAAAAGATATTATAAAAATAGTTTGCGTTTATTTGCAAAAAGAAGACTTATTAGATCTTGAAAATCTTGGAGGAAGTGTTGTTGCAACAAACAACCAGCAAAAAGAACTTGAACACATGTTAAGATGTTTAAATTTAGTTTATAATCAAATTGCTTCAGATTACATTCCGCTTGTGTTTAGGGAAACCTTTGTTCCTGTTAATGGCCAAATTTCATTTGCAGATTTTTCTAAAAAACTTTTAGATGTTTTAAAGGTTGAAGATAGATTTGATATAAAAACAAATTTTAAACTTTTTCCTTCATATTTAGAAACAATTGATGGTGAGGTTAAAATTACTTATTCTTACGAACCAGAAGACATAAAAACTTTTGATGACGAACTAGAAAGTTTTTCCGGAAAAATTTCTTGCCGTGTTTTTGCTTACGGAGTTGCTATGGAATACTGTTTTATTTGCGGGCTTCATGATGATGCATCAATTTGGGAAAAAAGATTTAAAGACTCTCTTTTAATTGCAAAAAGAAAAAAGGCAGAAATTAATCTTCCTAAACGGAGGTGGAATTAATGTTTTATGAAAATAATCTACTTTTAAAAAATAAATCTAATTTAAAGCTTTCATTGTCGACATTTAAAAATGGAATTAATACTGAAATTGATGAAAACTCGCTTCCTTTTAAATATGCTAAATTGTCTTATAACTACAAATTCAATAGAGGGGCTCTGCAAACAGGAGTTGGCTTTGATGATTTATATCTTCCTGAAACACACGACTTAAACCCAACAATGAGGAAAATGGTTTTAGATGAAGGCGAATACAATGATATAAACAGAATATGGCTTTTCCCATATTATAACACTATAGCTAATTTTAGAGATCATATGTTGGTTCTTAGCAAAGATAACATGGTTGTTTATGCTAGATTAATTGCTTATGACCCTGGTTTTGCAGATGTTGGTTATATGGGAAACTTGTTTTTCACATCTATTCCAAATGCAATTTATTACAATATTGATGGGGAAGATGTTATGCTTATTACTTCTGTTACAGACGGAATGTATGTTTTTCACCCAACTCAATATAGAGAAATTATTACTGATGCACCTAAAATAATTTCAATTTGCAGGCATTATGAAAGAGTTTTTGCAATTGAAGAAGGAAAACGAAACAGATTAATTTTTAGTGCTAATTTGGACCCTACTAACTGGAATATTGGGCTTGATGATGCGGGATATATTGAAATTATTGATGAGCATGGTGGGCTTGAAAAGGTTGTTAGCTTTAATGATTATGTTTACATATTTAAAGAATATGGCATAACAAGGTTGTCGGCTTATGGCGACCAAACCGAGTTTAGTTTGTCTAATGTTTTTGCGTCAAGTGGAAAAATTTATTCAAATTCTGTTTGTGTTTGTGGAGATAGAATTATGTTTTTAGCCAGAGATGGAATTTATTCTTTTAATGGCTATTCGGCAAATAAGCTTTCACTTAATATTGAATCGTTATTTGAAGAAAACAATGATAATTGTTGTTCGGCTTTCCATAATGGCAAGTATTACCTTGGTTGCAGACTGAACTTTAATGACAATGAAATTGTTGGATGTGAAGGATATAGCGAAGGATATATCAACAACGCATTAATTGAACTTGATTTAAAAACAGGCGAAATTAATTTATTTAGAGGCGTAGATTTAAAGTGGCTTTTGTCTATAGAATATGAAACAATAAATAAACTTGCCGTTCTATTTAATAACGAGCATAAAAAAAGAATTGGTGAAATGAATGAGTCAGGAATGATTTTTGGCAAGCCATTAAAAAAAGTTTGGACATCATCATACTCAAACTTGGGATATCCTGATAAAATTAAAAAAATTGAAAAAATATCACTACTTTCTAAACAAAATTGTAAAGTTAAAATTAAAACAGATTGCGAAAACAAAACTTTTGATATTTTAGGTAAAGAAACATCATCTGTTATATATCCTAATTTAAAAGGCGAAATGTTTCAATTTTCAATAGAAACCGATGAAGCCACTGCAAACATTGCATGCCCTGAAATTTTAATAGGTGTGAGCAAATGATTTATTCTTTAGAATCAATTAAACAAGATGTTAATAAAAAAAACAAAAAAAATTTTGAACAACTAGGAGGATTAAGTATGTATTTTTATAAAACTTCCAACGAAAATTTTGAAACAGAAAAAGATAAAGTTTTAGAAAAATTAAAAGAAATTGAAGATAAATATACATTTGAAGAATTTATTCCAAAAGAAATAACATCTCTTGGCTTAGAGAAGAAAGAATTTAACGCACCATCTGAAAGTGAAATTAAGTTAGAGGCAGAGAATTCTTTAAAAGAACAAAAAGATAATGAATTTGAAAAATTGCAAAATTCGTATAGTGGAAAATTTTCTAATCTTAACGACAAAATTGAAGATGCTAATTTAGAAAGAGAAGAAGATTTTAATGATGCACTTTCCAATTATAAATCTTCGCTAAAAAATGCAACAAATTCTAGCATTAAGCAGGGTATTTCAAGAAGTTCAATTTATAATGAAGCGCTTAAAGCAATTGAAGGTGAAAAAAATAGCGATTTAAAAACAGCTGAATCTGAATTTAACAAAGAAATGCAAAGGCTTCAAAATGAACTTTCTCTTTTAGAAAAACAAAAACAAAATGCTCTTGATGCATTCGACATTTCTTATGCAATTAAGTTGGAAAATGAAATTGAAAAAATTAACAATAATATTGCAAAGCAACAAGAAGAGGTTGATAAATATAACAATAATGTTGATAAACTTGAAGAAGCAAATAGAAAAGAACAAGAAGAAGCAAATTTAAAAGAACAAAAAAGAATTGAAGAAAAAAATAAGGAGCTTTTAGAGCAAAAAAACAAACTTGGTGAAACGGGTTTTATAAACCAAAAACAAAAAGAAAAATATGATGTTGTTTTAAATTTCTTAATGAATGTTCCAAAAGAAGTTGCAATGGAAGAACTTACAAAAGATGATTATTATGAAAAATTGCTTGGAAGTTACTATTCGGCAATTTTTGCAAAGATTTTAGGACGAGAAGACTAATTAAATGTGGGAAGATATTTTAAACATTGTAATTTCTAACGGAATTTTTGCAACGCTATTTGTTGGTCTTTTGGTTTACTTATTAAAGGATAGTAGCAAAAGAGAAGATAGATACACCGACACTATAAATCAACTTAACAATAATTTAGGAAATGTTGTTGATATTGAAGAGAAAGTTGATGAAGTTAAAGACAATGTTAACGAAATTAATGACGTTGTTAATGATAATCAACAAAAACTAAAAAATGTTGCAGACATTAGCAATCAAATTAATGGAAAGGTTGGGCAAACAAATCAAACCATTAATATTTTGGGAGAAAGTTTGAAGAATCATAGCAAAATGATTAAAAGAGTTTCTGCTGATGTTAAAGTCGTTAAAAATGATGTTAATCAAATTAAAAAAATTGTTTTTCCTAAGGAGGATCAAAATGAAAGAAAAGATTAAAAGTTATGGATTTTGGGTTAGTTTATCTGGTGCAGTTGTTGTTTTAGTTGAAACAATTGGTAAAGCTGTTGGCTTTATACCAAACGGAGAAATTATTTCGAATATCATTATGGGAATTGCAGGAATTTTAGTTGTTTTTGGTGTTGTTTCAATGCCACCAAAAGAAAGCGAAAAGAAAACGGAAACTAATCCAGATGGAAATGAATTGAGTATTACAGAAGAAACTAGCGAAGACAAAAATGTAGAAAATGAAGATTTAGGAAAAGAGATAGAAAAAGAATAGATTTTACAAAAAGAAAAAGATGGCGTGTATAGCCATCTTTTTTTATTTAAATTTTTATTGTATTTGATACAGTTGTTAAATTGAACCCCTTTTCTTTTAAAGTTTTTATGATTTTAGGCAATGCTTCCAATGTTTTTTCTGTTGGATGCATTAAAATCAAATCTCCACCAGCTGAATTTTTTATTGCTCTTTCATAAATTAAAGTTGCGTCTTGGTCTCGCCAATCTATTGTATCTCTCGTCCACATGATTGTTTTATAGTTTAAGCTCTCGGCAATTTCCAAAGTTGTGTTAGAGTAGGAGCCACTTGGAGGAGCAAAGAGCGTCATTTCTAAATTTAACAGTTCTTTTATTAGATTATGTGTTTCTTCTATTTCTTTTTTGTTTTGTTCGTATGATATGTTTTTATGATCTTTATGATAAAAACCATGGTTTGCTATTTCATGACCATCATTATAAATTCTTTGTAGCAAATCTGGAAATTGTTTTGCCCAAGTTCCACCTATAAAAAAAGTTGTTTTTATTTCGTTTTCTTTTAACACATCTAAAATGGGCTGGATGTAATCGTTTCCCCAATAGACATTAATCATTAAAGAAATATTTTTGCTTTCTGTGTTGCCTTGATAAATTGCATTATTAACATTGTTGCTTGAAACATTTAATATGCCTCCCGCATAAGTTAAAGCAAAAAGACCTATTAAAACAACTCCTATTATGGCGTTTGCAAAAATATTTCTAAACAACAAAGCCTTTTCTTTTTTATTCCTATTAAAAAACCCACATATTTTCATACATGGGTATATTTATGCTTTTATTTATTTTAATAAAACTATTCTTTTGAAATTTTATTTAAATATTTTTCAATTTCCATTGACACACTAGGATTGTTAACATCTTTTAATAATTCTAGTATAGTTTTTAACTTTTGATTTTTCTCTCGTTCTTTTATAAAGTTGTAGGAAACTAAATTTAATGGAGCAGAGCAAAAAGGGCAAAAATTATATATGTTATTTGGAACTTCTATTTTAAGTTCTTTACCGCAGGTTTTACAAAATGTTTTTTTATTTTCTGTTTTAATTCCGAATTCCATTATTTTCTCCTATTCAAAAGTGTAGGCTTGCGATTTAGAACTTTGTTTTGGTGTTTCAACTTTGTTTTTTTCTGCTTGTTTATAGATTTTAGATTCCGTATCTTTTTGATTTTTATCTATATAGTATAAAATTCGTTTTTCAATTTCTTCTTTTAAAACAATATTTTTAAACATTTCATCATTTAACTTACGATATAAATCAAAGTCTATATAATTATCATAATCAACGCCTATTGTTAAACAAGTTGCTGTTCTATCATATGGATCATCTTTGATTGTGTTTGTTGTTCTAATTGAATCTTGATGAAGAGCAGGATTTTTTTCTTCAATTTTTAATTCTATGTATCTTTGATTTATGTTGTATTTATCATTTTTTTGCGATGGAGCAATTTGAGGCATATCTGTGTAACCAGCTGGGCTGATTAAAGTTTGTTCACGATATTCCGATAATGATTTTGTTTTTGAAACATTAATTATTCTTTTTTTAGAATAATATCTTGAAGAGCTTGTGTCTACAATTAAGTTTTTTTCAATGTTTGAATTAGATGTTATTGTTAACTTGCTTGCAATTGCATTTGTTGTTGCAGAGATTGGAGCTACGCTTGTGAAAAGTGAGGTCATGAACTTTTTATCAAAATTTGTTAACTCGTTATTAAAAACAAAACTTAATTCAACTTTTGTGTCGGCATAATATCTGTCTTCAATTCCTAAATTTTGAGCAATTATTTTGCTTGTTTCTATTGGCCATTTTAATTTTCTATCGTCCAAAAATTTTGTTTCGTTTACGCCATTATACATAAACAAAATTTTGTTTTTATCTGCTTTTCTTAATACTTCTGATAAATCGTTTGCAAATATGTGGGCATAATTTGTTTTTTCTTCTGTGTTCCCAGCAGGGTAGTAAAACAAATTTCCACCAAGGAAAAACGCACCTTCTTCCATGTCGTTTATAATTTCAATTTGCTTTAACAACATTTCTAGTCTTGGAGGGCATTGAGTGTTGCCATAAAACAAATTTTGAATTGGAAGAAGTTTTAATGTTCTTTGACCTTCAGGAAGCGTTATTGTGCTATAAAGACCTTTTGCTTTTCTTTCTTCTGCAAGTCTAAGATTGTATGCTTTATTTATAATTCTTTTTAATTGGTCCATCTGTTTTCTCCTTTATTTAAAGTAGTTGTTTAAAACATCTTTTATAGCTTTATTATTTTTTGGGTTAACTGATTTCTTTATTTCTTCATATTTATCTCTTAATCTTGTTGCTTCTTCCATTCCAAAAGCCCATAATTTGTTTGGAATTTGAGTGCAATCGCAGTAGATTGATGTTTTATTTAAACTTCTTCTTTCTCTTTGAGTTGAACCATTAAGATATTCGTTTTGTTTTGTTCCTATTCTAATTAATTTTAAATCGCTAGGAGCAGTTTCATATCTTTCTTCTAATGCGTATGTTTCTTGCCCCATTGTTGCTGGCAAAACTATTACGGATAAATCTTCGTTGTTTGATTTTCCTGTTTCAGGGTCTACAACATTTTTGATTCTATAATCTGCAGTTAAATCTTGGTGAACATGGCCAAAAATTGCAACTCTTGCTCCGTAAGATTTTGCTAATTTAACACCCTTATCTAATTTTGTTCCGTCTCCACCTTTTAGCGAATTTCCGTGGTCTATGTAAATTTTAACATCTTCATAGCCTTTGCGATTTTCTGCTTTTAATCTTACTGTTAATAGTGTTGAAAATCTAGAATATTTTTCAAAATAAGGCGTTCCAGCAAAGAATGTTGCTAAAATATCTGTTCCAAAACTTTGTGTTCTTTTTCCGTTATCATGGTTACCAGAATTTATGAACATTGTTTTGTTTTGAACTATTGAGTCCATAAAAACTTCATACCACAATTTTAATTCGATAACAGGGGATAATGCGTTATCTAATGCGCTTGAAACACATTGCTCGGTGTTGATTGCGTTGTTTCTATTGTCGCCATTGTAGCCAAGATATATTCCAGGAACATATTTTGCTATCATTTGTGCTGCAATTGATGCCATAAAGTGAGAGGATATTGAGCCCCAATGGTTGTCTGTTAAAACCAACAAACTAAAATTATCTCTATTTGATAAATCGTAAAAAAGATGATTTATTGGTTTAGGTGCTTCATTTTCAATTATTTTATTGTAGGCGGCGGCTGCCGGATATGATGGCAAATCGTCTAATCTAAACAGATTGGTTGAAAAGTTTTTTTTGTTTGAAATTTTTCCACCAGAAAAATCTTCATTTTGTTGAGCAGTCATTTTCACCTCGCTATTTAATTTCTTAATCATGATACATTATTTTGGCTTTAAAGTCAATAGCAATGCCTTTAAATAGTTGTTTTTTGTCGAATTTTGTTTCTTTTATACAATAAAAATTTTTAATTAAATAATAAAAAAAGCCAATAGTTTTGGCTGTTTTTTTTGCTTTTACATTCTTTAACAATTGTATTAATTTGGCATGGTTTTAGAGTTTTGAATTTCACAATTGCTGTTGTCTACAATATATGAATAAATCTTGTTTGATAATTTATTATGTTTTGTTTGCTCGGTTTCGCTAATATGATTTAATAAACCATAGGCGTGAAAACTGAAAAATGAATTGTTCGCTATTATTATATGGTCTAACAAGCCAACACCAAGAACAGATAATGCCGAAAATATTTTAGATGTTGCACCAATATCTTCTACGGAAGGTTGCGGATTTCCGTCTGGGTGATTATGAGCAATAACAACTAAGCTGGCGTTGTTCTTTATTACAAGCTCGGATATTTTTCTTATATCAATTGTAATTTTATTAACATTACCATCAGCAATTTTGTCAACTTTTATAAGTTCATTTTTAGCGGTTAAACTTGCCATGTAAAATTCTTCGTTTGTCTTTTTACTTAAAAAAGTATTGAAGAAATCTATTATTTGAGATGGTGTTGAAAGAATTTGAGAGTTTTTGGTTTTATTTTGCTCAATGGTGTAGTGAAATATTTTGCAAAGAGATTTTATTTTTACTGCTGTTGAAACTCCAACTCCTTTTATTGTTAAAAGGCGATTGTAGTTGGCTTCAAAAACATCACTTATGCTTCCGAATTCGTTTAATAAAGCATGAGCAAGCGGATTAGTATCTTTTCTTGGAATAAACAAAGTTAAAATATATTCCAAAATTTGAATTTCACTTAAATTTTCCAAGTTTGAATTGTAAATTAAATTTTGAAGACGTTTTCTATGGTTTTCGTGAATTTGATTTTTATCTTTTGTTTCCATTCATAGAAATTATATAAAAATTTTTCATTTTTTCAAAATAATTAACATAATTTTTAATTTGAAAAAAATTAAATGCTGTTATATAATACTATTATGAGAATTTTAGGAATTGACCCTGGTTATGGCATTGTTGGGTATGGAGTTATAGATTATGAAAATTCGCAATACAATGTTGTTGATTACGGTGTTATTGAAACACCAAAAGAAGAAGATATTGCAGTTAGACTAGCGATGATTTATGATTCAATTGAGAAGCTTATTGAAGAATTTAAGCCCGAGCAAATGGCTGTTGAAGAATTGTTTTATTTTAAAAACCAAACAACTGTTATTCCTGTTGCAGAAGCTAGGGGAGTTATTCTTCTTGCAGGCATTCATTCGTGCGGGCAAATTTTTGAATATACACCGTTGCAAATTAAGCAGGCTTTAACTGGAAATGGGAGGGCAGAAAAGGCGCAAGTTCAGTTTATGGTTAAAGCCATTTTGGGTTTGGAAAAAGTTCCTAAACCAGATGATGCTGCAGATGCTTTGGCAGTTGCTATTACTCATGCAAATTTTAATCAGTTAATCATTAGATAAAATTTTTAAAAGGTGTTATAATGAACATATGATAAATTATTTAGTTGGCGAAATTGTTTTAAAATCTGAAAATTTAGTTGTTTTAGAAGTTAATGGAATTGGATATGAATTAAATGTTTCGATGTTTGCCTTGGATAATCTTCCTCAAACAGGTTCGGTTTCTAGGGTTTTCACTTACATGCATGTTAGAGAAGATGAAATTAGTCTTTTCGGTTTTTTTTCCATTGATGAAAAAAATGTTTTTTTGAAATTAATTTCTGTTTCTGGAATTGGTCCAAAAGTTGCTTTGGCTATTCTTTCTGGAATTAAGCCTTCCGACCTTATGGTTGCAATTAAAACAGGAGATGTTAAATTGCTTTCAACTGTTAAAGGGCTTGGCAAAAAAACAGCGGAAAGAATTGTTTTGGAACTTAAAGACAAAATTTCGGTTGTTGGCTTCGATTCGGAAGTTGCTGGAGAAAATATAGCAAATGAAAGTATTATTGATGAAGCAACAGAGGCTTTAATAGCACTTGGAGTTAATAAGAATGAAGCTTATAGATTGGCGCGTGAAAATTCTTTAAATTGTGAAACAACTGAAGATATAATAAGAAAAGCTTTTCAAAATTTAAGTAATTAAAGGATTAAATTTAAATGGAAAACAACAGATTTATAACTAGCACAAAAAACATAACTGATAGTGAGATAGAAAACCGTCTTCGTCCAACATCAATGAAAGAATATGTTGGGCAAGAAAAAGTTAAGGCTAATTTAGAAGTTTTTATTAAAGCTGCTAAAGAAAGAAAAGAGGCGTTAGATCATGTTTTGCTTTACGGGCCTCCTGGTTTAGGTAAAACAACAATATCGCATATAATTGCGAACGAATTAGGCAGCCAAATTAAAGTTACGTCTGGCCCTGCAATTGAGCATGCGGCAGATTTAGCTGCAATATTAACGAATTTAAACACAAACGATGTTTTATTCATAGATGAAATTCACAGATTAAACAAAAGTGTTGAAGAAATTTTATATCCTGCAATGGAAGATTTTGCTTTGGATTTTATTGTTGGTAAGGGTCCTTCGGCAAGAAATATGCGTCTAAAAATAAAACCTTTTACACTTATTGGCGCAACAACTAGGGCTGGTATGATAGCTGGTCCGTTGAGAGATAGATTTGGAGTTATTGCAAGGCTTGAACTTTATTCGGATAAAGAGCTATCGATTATTGTTGAACGCTCGGCAAAAATTCTTGGAATTGAAATAGAAGAAAGTGCGATGTTGGAAATTGCAAAAAGAAGCCGTGGGACTCCAAGAATTGCCAACAGACTTTTAAAGCGTGTTAGAGATTTTGCTCAAGTTATTGGAGAGGGCAAAATAACATTGGAGCTTGCAGATAAAGCTCTTGGCTTAATGGAAGTTGACAAGTTGGGGCTAGACCACATAGACAGAAGAATATTAGAAACTATGATTGAAAAATTTGGCGGAGGACCTGTTGGCTTAGAAACATTGGCGGCGGCAACAGGGGAGGAAGCATCTACAATTGAAGATGTTTACGAGCCATATTTAATTCAACTTGGTTATATTTCTAGAACGCCAAGAGGAAGGCTTGTTCTTCCTCCTGCATACGAGCATTTAGGAAAAGAAATTCCAAATCAAGATTAAAAATTTAAATAGAAAATTATAAAAGGAGCAGTCGCGTGGCTGTGCGACAAAGCTTATGAAAGATTACACATTAAAATCAACATATTATTATGATTTACCAGAAGAATTAATTGCACAAACTCCTCTTGAAAAAAGAGATGAATCTAGAATGTTAGTTTTTGATGGAAAACGAATTACTAGCGAGAATGAGTTTGATAAAAATGATTGCCAGAAACACATTTATCATAAACATTTTTATGATATTGTTGATTATTTAAAAAAAGGCGATGTTTTGGTTTTAAACAACACAAAGGTTCTTCCTGCAAGAATTTTTGGATTCAAAAAAGAAACAGGCGCAAAAATTGAAGTTTTGTTGCAAAAAAGAAAAAATCTTAATAATTGGGAAATTATAGCAAGACCAACAAAAAGATTAAAAGAAGGAACAATTATTGTTTTTAACGGAGAATTGTCTGGTAAAATTACAAAAGTTGGCGAATATGGCGAGTGTGAAATTGAATTTATTTACAATCAAACAGTTGATGGAAAACAAATTTCTTTTGAGGAAATTTTAGATAGAATTGGAACTGTTCCATTACCACCTTATATTCATGAAAAATTAAAAGAAAAAAATCGTTATCAAACTGTTTATTCAAAAATTTCTGGTTCAAGCGCTGCGCCAACTGCTGGGCTTCATTTCACGCCTGAAATACTTGAAAAATTAAAACAAAAAGGTGTTATTATAGTTGAAATTTTACTTCATGTTGGGCTTGGAACTTTTAGACCTGTTAAAGAAGATTGTGTTTTAAACCATAAAATGCATAGCGAATTTATTTCCGTTTCAAAAGAGGCAGCAGAAGAAGTTTCTAAGGCTAAAAGGGAAGGAAGAAGAATTATTGCCGTTGGAACAACATCAATGAGAACTCTTGAAAGCATGGCGGAAAAAGTTAATGAAAATGGAAAAGAATTTTACATTTTAAAAAGTGGCGAAAAAGAAACGGATATTTTTATTTATCCTCCATATAAATTTAAAATTGTTGATTGCCTTTTAACAAATTTTCATCTTCCAGAAAGCACTTTGCTAATGCTAATTTCTGCATTTATTGGGCATGACAATGTTATGGAAATTTATAAAACTGCAATATCCGAAAAATATAGATTTTTTTCGTTTGGAGATTGTTGCTTATTTATTTAGGAGATGTTATGAGTAATTTTGAATTTAGAGTTAAGCATGTTTGCAAACAAAGTGGGGCAAGAGTTGGCGAGTTTGTTACGCCACATGGAGTTATTGAAACCCCTGTTTTCATGCCTGTTGGAACACAAGCAACAGTTAAGGGAATTAAGCCAGAGGAATTGAAAGATTTAAAAGCGCAAATCATTCTTTCAAACACTTACCATCTTTTTTTGCGTCCCGGTGATGAAATTGTTAAAAAAGCTGGTGGGCTTCATAAATTTATGAATTGGGACAGACCAATTTTAACTGATAGTGGTGGGTTTCAAGTTTTTTCTCTTTCAGATTTAAGAAAGGTTAGTGATGAAGGGGTTATGTTTCGTTCGCATCTTAGCGGTGAAAAATTTTTTATAACACCAGAAAAATGCATGGAAATTCAAAACAATTTAGGTTCAGACATTATAATGGCTTTTGATGAATGTACAAAAGCTGGGGCAACTTATCAGCAAGCGAAAAGTGCGTGTGAAAGAACAACAAAATGGTTAAAAAGATGCTATGATGCCCAAAAAAATGAAAATCAAATGTTATTCCCAATTATCCAAGGAAATATGTTTAAAGATTTAAGAGAAAAAAGTTTAAACGAAGTTGTTCCATATGCTAAATGTGGAATTGCAATTGGCGGACTTTCGGTTGGCGAACCAAAAGAGGTTATGTATGAAATTTTAGATTTTTTAAAGCCAAAATATCCTGAAAACATGCCAAGATATTTAATGGGAGTTGGAAGTCCGGATTGCTTTATTGAAGCAGTTGCAAGGGGTGTTGACATGATGGATTGCGTTCTTCCAACTAGAATTGCAAGAAACGGAACAGCTTTAACAAAAAAAGGGAAAATGATAGTTAGAAATGCTAAATATAAAGATGATTTTTCTCCAATAGAAGAAGATTGTGATTGCTATGCGTGCAAAAATTTTTCTAGGGCATACATCAGACACTTGATTAATGCAGATGAAATGCTTGGGGCTCAGCTTCTTTCAATTCATAATTTAAGATTTTTAACAAAACTAACAGAAGACATTAAAAAAGCTATCTACGAAGACAGGTTATTAGATTTTAAAGATGAATTTTTAAAGGAATTTAAATGGTAAGTTATGTCGATTTTTGCATAACACAATTTTAATTTTAAGAAATTAGGATAAAATAGTTTGTGTAAATCTAATTATATGTTATATTTATTTACAAAGGAAGGGAAATCATGATAACAACTTTATTGTTAGGATTAACAACAGCCCAAATAGTTATTCCAATTTTAGCAGTTTTGATTGTTGTTGTTTTGGTTTTTGCTTTTTCAATGTAGGAGTTAATATGAATTTTTTATTAGAAACAAGTGCTGGAAATAACGCAACCCAATGGATTTTGCCGGTTGTTCTTTTGGTTTTGGTTGTTGGAATATTTATTCTGAACTATTTTAGGAGCAAAAAAAATCAAGAAACTATGCAAAACATGGTTGAAAACTTAAAAGTTGGCGACAATGTTAAAACATATAGTGGTCTTTATGGAAAAATAATTGAAATTGTTGAAACAACAGATGGTAAGGTCGCAAGTTTAGAAACTCAAAGCGAAAAAAACAAAGGTATTTTTAG